>JANQHY010000042.1 GCA_028282395.1 Gammaproteobacteria bacterium | reverse complement strand
CTAAAGGTAATAAAAATGACTTTACTCTATACACTAACATCAGGATATACCAGCCCCCATTCCCTGGCTGATATCCTTATTTGCCTAGCTCGTCCTGAGCCTATTTATTGCTACAAAAATTATACTACCAAGAGTAGATCCGAGCAACAGAATGCCTTTAAAAAAGGCAATAAAATGTGAAAAAAACTTTTTGTGGTTCTCTTAACACCGGACCTATTTCTTGCTCAATGATAAAGAAGGTGTTATTGTCGATCAGATGACATATAAATTGCCATATCAACAATAATGACTTATTTTTTAAGATGTGCCGAGAGTCATGATCATCTTATAGGGGAAAAGTTGATCGACTTGAAACAGCTTTAAATTTCAAGCACTTTCGGCACATTACTAACCTGATATTGAAATCTTTTCAAAATAGTCCAACTAAGCAACTTTATCCACTTTGGAGGGAGTCACTTCATGTCTTTTTTGGTATGCCACCCTACAATACTCTAGCATAGCAGCTAACTGATCAAATTGATCTGATAACTTGCTATAGATAAAACAGCGTTGTGGTGCCAGAAAATGAATTGAGATGCCTCTGCTCATTAGCTGATTTAAAATCAATATTGTGTCTAAAAACCTATCTGAGATACTCTCAACACTATCAATCACCAGATGATCTCCATAACTGAGTATTTCAAAGCAGTCCTTGCCAATAGAAACAATACGGTTACCCGCGCCTGGATAAGTATTAACATAGCGAATCGCTTTAGCATAATCAGCGCTGTTTGAGCATATTAACATTTTTACTGGGGTTAATTGGGTGTTATCTTGTGATGCTTTATTCAAAATTATTACCTCTCACATTATTCAGTTGACAATAACCTTTGATTTCAGGCATATGCAGCTATCCCATTGAGGCTTATCGTAACAAGAACAAATGAACAAGAGATGACACTCGTAACAGAAAACTTCAGCGTCACTGTTTTTTAGAGACTTATGCTAAGTATATTGCTGGAATAACTTGATAAAATCAATTGTAAGTCCTAAATTTAGAACAAATCAGCTAAAAAATTCGATATGAAAATACTGCTTGCAGAAGATGATTACAAACAGGGCAAACAAATTTGTCAATCACTAGAACAAGAACATTATGTTATTGATTGGTACCAAGATGGTGCTTTAGCAGAGCAGGCTTATAAAAATGGTAATTATGATCTATTCATCCTAGACATTGATTTACCTAAAAAAGATGGATTTACCATTATTGATCAAAATAAAGAAAGTATACGTAAAACACCCATATTATTTGTTTCGCATCTAAAAGACTCTGTCAAAGGGCTCAATAAAGGTGCTGATGATTACATCATTAAACCTTTTGGGTTTGATGAGCTTAAAGCCAGAATATTGTCAATTATTCGCCGTACTAAGCACCTAACATCCTTAATCATCGAACACCGAGACATAACAGTTAATATCGATGATAATGTTGTCTTTTTAAAAGGCAAACCGATTAAACTCCCTTATAAAGAGTTTCTGCTTTTAAAAATATTAATCCTAAATAAAGGGCGAGTTTTAAATAGAGAGCAGATTATAGATAAGCTTTATTCAGACAATGAATATACACAAAGCAATGTGCTAGATGCTTATGTTTATAGGTTGCGCAAAATTATTGGTAAAGACTATATAAAAACTGTTAACAATATTGGATATTCCATCAACTAAATTGACTATTAACATGCATAGTAAGCATTAAGAAAAAACCAGTTCAAATTCACTAATATGTAGAAAGCAATAATAAATTTGAAACATCATCTAACATATTGTCGAAAAAGATAATAATAATTGACCTGGTGTCTGAGAATATTCAATTTTAGATTTAATAGCGTCCATAAAAGAGGTGAGATATTGGATTGTAAAATCATCATAATAGACATCGTAAAATTGTAATTTATTCATATCATCTTCATTTTTTGCAAGCACAGTTGTGATTTTAATGGCTTTTTTAGTATTAACCTGTATTTTCCCAATAGAGCATTCTAAAAGATGCCATATACAGAAAATAAAGTGCTCTTTATCAACACAAACCTCAAAATCCGATGCACAGACAAAATCCACCCATGAGCTGATATCAGTATCAAATGGATAAGTATCAAGCGCTTGACTCATCAATGCTTGAATAGATTCAATGCTAAATCTATTAATATGGAAAGTTGGCTCCTGCCAATTATCTAGATACAACCTGGTAAAATTGCAAGAAAACAAAAATCCATCATCAATTCTTTGAGTTAAGTCAGCCAATTGTGTAGCTTGGGTAATATCTTTATTGTGGGTCAGAGCCTTCAGTTCATTAATTAAAAAATGTGTGTGAACAAACGGTATCATCAGATCATGCAGAAACTTGGACCTACAACGGGATGATTTTATATTTTTAGGCCCTAACGTTAGGCCACTGTTAATAGACATTGGTTTTTTCCCACGTACAATACTTTTAATTCGCTCAATATCCAGTTTATCAATAGCAATGAGATTATTCTCCAGCTCCTTATCAGAGAAGGACTGTGCCGATAGCAAATACATGTTACTGTACCCTTGCCTATGTAGCTGTTTGCATACCTCAATACCACTCACATCTCCCTTTAATGTGTTATCCATAAAAATTAATGTCTCTTTATCATATTGTGCCAATTGTGATAAGAAATCATCAGCCTTATGGTAGACATGAATACATTTATCCTTAAAAACATGCTCATAACTGCCTGTGATGATTGGATCATCATCAACAATAATCAAATCAACTTTTTCTTTTTCCGCACTATTGAGTGATTGTGGTACTTTTTTTGCATGATCTTCTATCAAGGTGATGGGTATCTCAGAAGCCAGATACTTGGGAATAATTTTACTATTTAATCCCAGTATTACCTGTTGTATCGTCGCATTGTTATAATGGCTGGTCACCAACATCGAACGTGTAATGCCGGTTTGCTTTAATACATCAATACCATTGATATCTTGTTTCAATAATTCAAAATCAGTTAGCAGAAATAACTTAAATTTATCCTCATAGCCTTCAATATAATCTATGGCATCTTGGCCCAACGTAAAGTGGACCACTTCTATCCCATAAGGTTGTAGCCTTTTATCCCAGGCATAATGAATACTTTGATCATCATCTAAAACAATCACTTGATCTGATGGATGTAGTGCAATTTCAGTTGCCAACCATAATGGCCGTGCACTAGCCTGAAAACATAATGTAACACAAGTTCCTTTACCAACCTCTGAGCTAATCTCAAAACGTCCCTGCATTTTATTAAGCGCTTCTTTAACCTGACCCAGTCCAACACCATGACCATTGACCTTATCATGGGTTACGGCAATATCATCACAAATCTTTTGTAAAATATCTGTAGGAATGCCTTTAGCTTGATCTGTTATTATAAGCTTGATTTGATCTTGCTCACGTTTAACCTCTACATCAATTGCCCCTGACTTATCCTCATAAGCGTCTACAGCATTATTGATCAAGTTGGAGAGCATGCGATTTAAATCTAAGAGATTGCCCCTGATGCAATCAAAATGACAATTGTTAAAATCACAATTGAGTGTGATATCCCTTTCCCTAAATTGATGGCGTTTACTGGTAACAATCTGTAAAACAGTCAATGTAATCAAAATAGGGACTTGTCCCGTATCAGACTGATGATTATGACCCCAAGAGGCAATCAGATTCTCCGCGATACCATTAATCGATTCAGCAGCCTCGCGCAATGATGTCCTGGTCGATTCTGCCAATCCATCACAATCTTTAATTAACATCATCATACTGGATATCGGAGAACGGATATCATGGGCAACCTGAGTTGCAATGTTTTGGAACTTACTCTGTTCTTGCAGTTTAATTTTTTTGGCCTGATTGGCGACTCTTAATCGCTCTGCTTCTTTCTTTTCCGTAATATCTGAATAGATTCCCAGTATACCAATAATTTTATTTTTACTATCGAAAATAGGCGCTTTACTAGTAGTCAAATAAGCCTCACGACCATTACTAAAAACTTGTTTTTCTTCTATATCTATTTTAGGAATACCTGATGACATAATTTTTTTATCATCACTTCTATATGCATCGCAAAAACCTTTAAGTACAGGAAAATCATAATCTGTTTTTCCAATTACATCCGCGGGAGATTCGAAACCAAGTCCCTTAGCAAAGGCAAGATTACAACCTAAGTACATGCCATTTTTATCTTTCCAAAAAATATGGCTAGGCAATAAATCAATAAATTTTTCTAAATCAATTTTACCCTTTTCAAAATCCATTATCGCTTCTCTATAAATTTATAGGGCTAAAGAAGGGGGGGGTGCTTTGCTTCTTCTCCTGAAGACGAGGGCTCTGTACTACTAGCCTTGAAAAAAGTACTAGCAGTATTTGATGCTGATAAAAGAGGTTGGTTTTCAATGTTACCACCAATAGCAAGTGCTGAACTAAAAGTTTGTAATCTGGAAGTACTTCGCTCATCTTCTTTGTCTTGTTTCCATTTATGTGCTCTCTGCGTTAACATCCCATGTTTTGGATAACTATAACCATTATAATCTATGGTATTATCAGAATCTTGCATTAATGATAATACTTCACGCTGAGCATCGAATATACTAGTAATTTTCCCAGGGAAAACATCAATTACCCCATCAGGATCTTTAAATACCAAAGCGCTACGAAATTCGCTTCCTGTCTTAATCTTCGCCAATACTGCACTTTCCCAACCTGTATATTCAAAACGTTTTAAAAAATTTAGCCAAAAGTACGACATGTGACTTTCACAAGAAGGTTTAATATTGGTTAAAACGAAGTTGTCATCAACACGTGCTAGCGCCTGATTAGCTTCTTCTAAATTTTTATATGACCCCATAATAGTCCATTTACCATGGGTCATGATGTACTTTTTAATGGGTTCGTTTTTATTTTCCCTGTCATCATATGGCATAAGGCATGGATAAAATCCATCCATAACTATAAAAGAAATAGGTTTGTCACCTGGATTTTTATCATGGTAAAAAAGCGCCAGACATGGTTGATAAATTACTTCTATATCAAAAGGAAGTGGATGGTTTGGCAGAAAAGCCTTGTAACTAGTCGCATTGATTACATAGTCAAATTTTCTTTTAAAAGCATAAGGGTTTTGACCTTTTATTTCTATTTTATCACCACATCTTTCAATATTAAAAATATACGCATCGCAACAAACATCAACTTTTCGTTCTTGAAGGAGAGATTGGAAAAAACCACGTAGCCTAGGACCAAGGACAGCACTAGGTTCATCAAGATCAAAAGCCACTTCTATTGCTTCGTTATTATAATCAGAATCAGAAATATTGAGCATTGCTTTGTAACGAAATTCAGTGCAAACTTTCGTAAACTCTTTACAGCTAACTTTAGATGGTTTTCCATCAGCATCAACTTTTCCCAAAGCATATACAGCATGATCATGCCAATTAACTAACTGAGGATACTGAGCAACAAATTCTTCATAACCATGCTGGCAAGCTTTACGGGTAGAAAGAGAACGAGGATAGTGTGGACCGGCATGTATCCTTATACCAAATTTTCCAGAAATCCCTTCAAAAATCTCCTTATTTTGTTCATAAAGGGTAACTTGATATCCCTCTAATGAAGACAGACTACAAGCAATATGTGCTCCATAGAATCCACCTCCTATTACCGCAACTGTTTTAGGAAAACCTAGTGTATCTTCTTGGTGAGTGCCCATACTCATATATTCTCTGCCCCATAAATATATTGACTATTTGTTAAATCAAAATCCTTTTCAGTTTCTTATTAATCAACCATTACAAACCAAGTGTCAATCTTCAAGATAAAAACTTATTTCTTTTTAAATATAGCACCAATTTAAAAATTTAGTTTTTTATCACCTTCTACCAAAGACAATGTCTTTAAATTAATTAGTCGTGATAATTTTAATTTTTTTAGTGTTATAATTAAAGCATTAAAGAATGCAAGAACTTTTAAAGATCAATAATTCATCTATTCTATCAACTGTTACAAAAAGGCTGGAATGAGTCGGGTAGACGACTCAAGAATATGGTAGATCCGACTCAACATTCAGACAAATGACCTTACCTCATGCAATGACTGAATGAATATCGATCATTCCGACGTCGACTATCTTGCTCATACGAGATTAGCTAATCTTTTATCACCTACAGGCCTTCTGATTTATACCACCAACCAATTGGTCTAATAAAATCAATGCGCCTTTTTCATTACGCTTGGCGTATCCAAATTGCTCTAGTTCTAGACATAAGGATTGAAGCTTTTTCACCCGGCCCGGATGCGTGTTCACATCCCACAATATAGAGTTGCCCCCGTTAATGGGGATGAGCCAAAATTATAGAATGAGAGTTAGAGTATTATGTGGTTAATTAACAATGAAAACCGACACAATATAGAGCTGCCCCCGTTAATGGGGATGAGCCA
>JANQHY010000040.1 GCA_028282395.1 Gammaproteobacteria bacterium | reverse complement strand
GAGAAATAGTTATACCGTTGGCTATGATATAAAAACCGGCAATCATGCCATAACAGATGAGCGAACTATCTACCTTGACCAAGAAAAGATAGTTATCTCACATTCTCTTAATAATCAACACCAAATTTCATTTAATCAACTTCAATTCTATCAAGACGCACAATTCTTAAGAAAGATTTCAGCTAAAAAGAAAAGAAATATTTCAGAAAAAGAGAAAGATAAACTGCACGAGATAATTAAAAACCACTATGATAATAAAGCAGATATTGAAGCAGGCGCTGAAAAAGATCCACTCATTCAATATAATGGTCATCTATCGGCATCATTACAAATACAAGTAAATAAAAATTACACAACCAAAGCCGTACCGAGGCTCTCTACCAATAATTACCTAGCCCAACACTTGATTGAAGAAGGAGAAAAATTTGATATTGCTGACGACCCTGAGCTTAAAGACAGTAAGAAACTTCACCTTGCTAATGTTTTTGGTGCTCCCCTGAATGGCGATAATTATCATAGTGTGTTGAACAGTGAGTCTCAATTACTAACGAGCAACCCTAACTACAACGGCAATCAATATAGAACAAAAGAGACAGAAAGCAGTTTAGATAATTATATAATAAGAACCGAAAAAGAAAAATTCTCCTTAATGAAATGGCTTAAATCAGTAGATTGGGGGAAATTCTTCAAACGCCTGTTGATCGGCACCCTTATTCTTGGGGCCATAGCTTGTTTAGTGTTTTTTGCCTGGCCAGCGCTTGTTGGAGCCGGTGTTATTGCCGGAGCAAATGCGATAATAGGGTTGTTTTCATCATCGGCGATAGCGATGACTCATGGTGCGGCACTTGCGGCTGGTTATGCAACATTGTCTACAGCATTTACTATTTTTTCTACTGCAGCTGGATTTATATCAGGCAAAATTCAATCTTTCTGTTCTTTTATATGGCCCAAAATAAAAAACGGCTTAAACTGTTTTAAATGTTGTGGCAGTAAAGATGACATTGATAATGTTGACTGTAAAATTACAAATAATCCACAAAAAATGTTTCGTGATCTAAAGGCAACAAAAGGAGAGATAACCGATATAGATGATCTTGATAAGTTTTTACATGAGTCACAGAAAGCCAAAACAGAAAACGTGAAGATAATTACTCCAATAAGTAAATTTAATGCTAAGGAAATAAAAAGATTAAATCAGAATTCCAACGACCATGATGAAATACAGAGTGTCTCAAACGTTAGCATTGTCAGTAACGAAAATACTCCAAATTCCACAGTTTCATATACTCCCACTACCAATGGCACTTCAATAGAATAACTCTATCCGAATCGAACTACCATATAATTTGCATAATACCTAAATAAACTATAAAATAGTTTAAAACATATTTATCAATGTATTGCAGATTTTCTAGGTTTATAAGGACATCAGATGACAATCAAACTATTCAGAGAACTAATAGCAGACAAGCCGGTATGGATTTTGTCATGGATTGCCGTTCTGTCATCTTTTTCTGCGGGTATACTAACCCATAACCTATTTCCTCAGCATATTGATATTGCTATCTGGGCAACACTATTTGGCACCTTCCTTGTTCTCTACCGTATTGGTAAAACTAAGTGGCAACAGTTAATTGCATTATCTATCTATACATTTCTCTCTCTCGGACTAATTTTTATCGTCACAGCAGCTAATCTAGTGCTGAATAGCTATCTATTAATTGTATTAGTGGCACTACTCACTTTTCTCTGTCTTGCCGCCTCACGTTATCTGCCTGGCACGCCAATGGCTAATCTTTTTTTAGTTGTCTATCTCCTGATTACTTTACTGCTTAATGCTAAAGTTAATCGTCAGCAATTCGTTACCAGCTATAGCCATATTTCAATTGCTGCGGGTTTTGCTTATCTGTTTACCGCAATATTCACACTTTTATTACCATTAATTGAAATAGCCTCTGTACCGCCCTGTCGTGACCGTTATCTAATTCATAAAGCTTGTCGGATTGCTATCTCCATCGCTGTTGCACTCGTCATTTGCCATTTCGGTCACATCCAGCGCGCTACGTGGGTAACACTCTCTGTTTTAGTGGTTACACAAACAAATATTGGCACCAGTGTTAAACGAGCTATTGAACGCTTAATCGGCACTTTTGCTGGCGTTATTGGTGGGATACTCCTTGCCCATTTACTATTTGCCCCCCACCCCCACACACTCTATCTCTCTTACTTTATTATGTTATTAACTTTTTTATCTCTGTTTCGTCATTATGCATTAGGTATCGGCTTAGCAACAGCACTTTTAGCGGCTGCATTTTATCTACTCAAACCAGCTGGGATGACAATTAATCAATTTATGATTGCACGCTTTTTTGACACACTATTAGGTATCGTTATTGCATTAGCAGGAGAAATACTCATCTTTCCAAAAACATTGTTACCATTAATTAGACGTCATCTTGATACCATTTTTGCCGAAATGGCAAAAGTATTACGGCAGGTAGCAGTGAGTGAAACAGCCATGACTATTAATAAACAGACAACTCTACCAGTTCGCCAAGCTATTTACGATTTACAATGTAATCTAGTAGATTACCAATATGAACCATTAGTCTTAATAACTCAACGCTCTGCCTATATCAATGATATTTTTCGTCATCTACTCTATCTTTATAAAACAATTACACAACTCTGTTCTGCCAATAATCACAAAATTTTATTAAATGCTGACGATCATAAAATATTGTTACAATTAGCGATAATACTTGAGTCATGGCGTCATAATGATCGTCAATTATTAGGTGAAAAAATATCACAATATATTACTCAGCTTAGCGAAATTAGCGTACAGTGCCAATCTACGAAAAATAAACAGTTAAAACAGTTTGTTAAACAGATTAATAATTTAGTAAAGCTCTATCAATTAGTTCTTTCTACCTCACGCTGGAAATTACGCTATCTATAAAGCAATTAACTAATTGATAAAATTAATAATTGAACAATCTATTTTAATTCTCTCTAGAAGATATTATTAAGATAATTAACTATAATTACCAACAAGAGAGTAGACATTTTGCATTGGAGGGTAGTTTTATGGCCATGCGAGTGATTGCTACTGAAGGCGATGTTCAGATTAAAGATGGCGATGCCTTAGTTCCTTTAACAGCAGGACAAACAATAGATCCAGGTGATCAGCTAGTTATTGGTGAAGACGCATTAATTGTTGTCAAAGAGGATGATGGCGACCTACTGTTTCTATACGGTGGCGACTTAGTTGTAAAAGATGAATTTGGCGACAGCTTAGCCGAACCCGTTAATGTTGAAGATTTACCTTTTACCACCCAACCAGAAGCGGAGCTGGTCTCTATTTTTGACGTCAATGCTAATCTTGTTCTCGGCAAAGTTTTTGCCGGCTGGAATAGTATTACATTAGAGCGCCCAGTCGAAGAGACTGATGATGAAGAGGATAATGATAATAATACTATTGTTGATCCAGCCGATCTTGCTGGCCCACTTATTATAGGTGGTGAGGGTTATGAAGATCTTCTGCCTCATAATAACCTTCCCGGCGGTTTACCTGGTGTCGGAAATATTCTTGTACCAATTCAACTCAACATTCAATTTAGTGTTGCTGATAATGAAGAAGTTAATGGGTTATTACTACAAGGATTTCCCCCTGGCTCAAAAATGGTTGTTGGTAGTTTTAATCCTAGTGATCCATTTGCTGATGTAACTGAATTCACCCCTACGCTAGATAGCATTAATCTAACTCGTGGTGATATTGATGCTGGTGTCTATTTTATCCCTGCACACAATGATGACACTGATGTGGATTTCAGTTATGCACTCACTATTACTGATCCTGATAGTGGTTTAACGAATACCATTTCAGGCACATCACTTATCATCATTGACGCAGTCGCCGATATTCCTAATGTATATTATGGCGGACAAGGTCCTGGACAAGATGAAGGTGAGCCTGTTGAACCTATGTTCATTGAAGATAACGACAATGAGGTAAATGAAGATCCCAATGAAACTGAAGACCATAGTGGTGTCAGCATCCCTTTATCTGAATTTGGTTTTCTTGGTGAATTAACCGATCCAGATGGTTCAGAAGTTTTGAGTTATCAAATTGCTATCTTTGGACTTCCTGAACAAACAACCGTTACCAATAATAGCGGCACTTATACACTTGATGAAGAGACAGGAGAGTTCATCTGGAATGGTGATAGTTTAGCAGATTTACCTATTATTCATCTCCCTGCTGATTACTCTTCTAAGAGCATGCCACTTGGTGGAACTACTCCACTAAATGGAGTATTTAAAGTCATTTCAACCGAACAAATCAGTGAAGGCGTATTAGGCGAGCTAGAGCTTGATAATAACGTCGCAGAAAACTCATTGAACTTTAATATTCTTGTCAAGCCAACGATAGATGTCTCTGCAGTGACGACGAAAGTAGAGAGCACTGAAACCGATGATGAGCTGCCAATTAATTTAACCGCTTCACTGAGAAATACTCAAGTAACTGACTCGGATGACTCAGAGGTCTTTACCTCAATGGAACTAACCATTAATAATTTACCTGGAGATGCAACAATTAGCGGTAATGCGGTTATTTCATCTTCTTTTGTTGCAGGCACGTTAACTGCACAACTTGATCCAACTATTTTACAGAATGATGAGAATGCCGTCATTATCACTTTCCCGGCACATTATTCAACTCAGACACCGCAACCAGAAGGCTATCCTGGCATACCGGAATTTTATCTTACTGTTGAAACCGATGAAGGGAGCGCACCGGTACAGTCTAATACCAGTTTGATCTGTATTAACCACGAAGAAGATCTAGCGCTAGTGGTAGAAAATATTATGAGGACTGAAACAAATACGGCTAGCGATCCACCGCTATCTATTCATCTGGTTGAAGACATTAATGCTAATGCTGACGAAGACATTGATAATTCCGAGTTTGTTGATGGCGTCAGTGTCACTCTCAATGATCTACCGGCTGGAACCATCATAGAAATAAATGGTAGTGTCGATACGGTACTTGCTGCTGATGGCTCTTATACATTTACTGGATCGTATAGCGACTATGAAACACTCTATGTTAAGTTACCTTCAGAATTCTCAACTGAAAGTCGTTCTGATCACTCTTCCACACCGATTACCGGTACATTTAGCGCCACGACAAACGAAGGTGGTAATGATTCAGAAGACTTTACCATTATTGTTAAAGAAGAGAAGGATCTATCAATCAGAGTCCGTACACTAAGTAGCGATGAAACTGATGATAATAGCTCTCCTGATGGTGGTATGGTGTCATTTGCACCATTAGCCGTTACTGTGACCGATCCTGATGGTTCTGAAGTACTGTTAAAGCAGTATCACTGCCCGATTGACAATGAGCTCTATGAAGTGAAAATAGAATTTAGCGGGTTACCAACAACGACTGATAATGATGGTGAAGGTAACCCACGTGACGGTGGTGGCCCCTATCAGGTAAGTTTCGATCAAGGCTGCTTTGATCCTAATACGGGTATCTGGTACGGCAATGCCTCTATGCTTGATGCATCTATGGGCCCAGCAGTAAAAATGACTTATCCTAATGACTGGGCAACTGGTAGCGAAAATCTTTTCGGTAAGATCTTTGCACAGACCAATGAAGGCTCCGAATCAATGAAAAATTTTAGAATTAGAATTAAAGAGATTGCCGACCCAGCTGAAGCTGATCCAGAACAGATAGTACTAGAGTCAGCACTTGATGCTCAAATTGATAGTGGAGAAGTGGCAACTATTGATCTCACTCCTAACATTGTCACAACTGATGATGATGGCTCTGAATTCATTGAATCCGTTTTAATAAAAGGTGTTCCAGTTGGAAAACTTTTCGGCGGTGTTTTTCTGCAACAAGATCCTGATGTTGACCCAGGGATATTAGTATTCAAGAATGCTGAGAATAACGGCGGTGACATTACACTTAACTATCTTGCTTTACCTACGAATGATAACTCAGCTCCATGGGAAAATTTACAACTTGTTGGTTTTCCTAAACACTTCTCCGGTGTTGTGAATCTAGAATTTGTTGTCACAACCACAGAGTATGATACTGGCGTTAGCCGTGTAACAACACTCGATTATCCAGTAATTATTGCGCCTGTTGTTGATCCAGCAACGATTTCTGGCAATGAAAATATATGCGAGGATACGACTAATACCGTTAATTTCCTCTCGGCCCTCACACTGACGGACCAAGATGGTTCTGAAATACCAATTAATGATTTAGGTGAAGGGACAGCCAAGCTTGAGCAAATTCCTCCTGG
>JANQHY010000010.1 GCA_028282395.1 Gammaproteobacteria bacterium | reverse complement strand
ATGGCTCACAAGATAATTCATACCAGCTTATTGCTGCTTATCAGCATACCCAAAAGCAAGTTAAAGTGATTAAGTTAACCCGAAATTTTGGTGCAGTACACGCCTCTAAGGCTGGTTATCAATATATAAGTGGCGACTGTTTTGTAAGACTCGCAGCCGATTTACAAGACCCACCAAACATCATTGTAGATATGGCAAAAGCCTGGCATAAGTTAGTTATTTGCACTCGTCAACATCGCCATGATCCACTGATCACTAAAGCCTATGCCAAACTCTATTATGCCTTGTTACGTAAGATGGTAATTAAGAGTTACCCTAAAAATGGTTTTGATATGTCTTTACTGGATTGTCAGTATCTACCGGTTTTACGTGATAGCGCAAAAAACATTAACCCTAATGTATTAGCCTATTGGCTAGGTATTACCCCCTATGAGATCCCTTATGTGCGGCAAAAACGTTTATATGGTAAATCGCGCTGGACTTTTACCAAAAAACTTACCTTTTTTATTGATTCTATTCTTGGCTTCTCTATCATCCCTATCCGCATTATATCCGCTATGGGCATCATCATTGCATCCCTGAGCTTTCTTTATGGCCTATGGATGATCATCGGGCGATTTATATTCCCCACCATCCAACCTGGTTTTACCAGCACAATCGTATTATTAAATTTTTTATTGGGCATTGTTATCTTTATGCTCGGTGTTATTGGCGAGTACCTCTGGCGTATTTATGATGAAGTCAGTGCCAAACCGGAATATGTCATTGAAAAAATATTGGAATAGTACATTTCGCCGTTTTCTGTGCGCCGGAGCATTTAACACATTAGCAACCTATGTTATTTACCTGCTCTGCCTGCAAGTGATGCATTATGGATTAGCCTACACAATTGCCTATGTAAGTGGCATTGTGTTTAACTTTCTCTTAAATACCAAATATGTTTTCAAGAGCCGCCCTAGCCTCAAGCGCTTTATCTGTTATCTATTAGTGTATTTATGCCAGTATTTACTTGGGTTAATACTGCTCTGGCTGTTAGTTACAGTTTTATCAATCAACCCACATTATGCACCTTTCATCGTTATCATGGTCACTGTACCAGTGACTTACATTTTGGCAAAACACTTACTTACACATAAAAAAACCGCTTAGTCTTAGCTTAAAAATACTTTCAAGCCCCAGTGCACTCATGGACGTAAACAAACTAACAAAACTCAACGCATAGGCCCATGTGCCGTATTGCTTAGGGCCTAAGTAACGAATAAGCAAAATAGACACAAGAAAAGTCAGCAGCATACTGAACCCTCGCTGGGAAAGCTGCCAAACACTATTCATTAGATAACGGTTTTGACAAATCCGTCTTAGTTTTCCAATCAAACACAACACTCACAAAAATTTATTGTGCAACATACAAAGACCACTAGATCTGTACCATATCACTCAAATCAAACAGCTTTTTAATTGTATCACGTGAACTAGCCAATAGCTTGATTTGTAATGCTTGACCATCACCAAGTTTTTTCACCAAAAAAATTACTTTTTATTACCTCTGTTCTTGACTTCTCCATCATCCATGGGTGATGGTTATTTCCCACTGTCCAGTGATGTTTCTTCAACGTCTCAACTTTATAGAGCAAGAAACAACCATGGCATAAATTGCTTTTTCTCTTATATTCCTTAAATATTCATTATACTACGTTGGCCGTGAAATGTTATGACGATACATGATCAACCTATCATAATACCTTTGCAGCAGATCAAGCAACCAACAGGGGAGCTTATTATTGCAGAAGTCAATAAAGCCATCCCGTTTACTCCTAAACGCCAATACGCACTGGTTACTAATGAAAAGCCAGCACGACGAGGGGCACATTCACACAAGGCTCTAGAGCAGTTTATGATTTGCCTGACCGGACAATGTGAAATCGAGCTAGAAGGTGCTGTTGGTAAAATACAGTTTGCGCTAACTGACAATCATTCAGGTTTATATATTCCACCGGGCTATTGGCGCGATATTAAGCTTGCTCCTAATACTTGTTTATCCGTACTGGCATCAGAAATGTATGATGAAGAAGACTATATTAGAAATTATGATGCGTTCAAAAACTGGCTCAAGCATCAAAATGTAGTATCAAGTGTGCCATTTATTGCTCTTGACCGATGCCATAGCACGCTTAAATTAGATTTGCAGCTTGGTCTTGATCGTGAAATAGATAACAACCAACTCATTCTTGGCAACTCTGTAACACAGTTTGAAGCTAATTTTGCACAATATTGCGATGCTCAACACGCCATTAGCTGTGGCAATGGACTAGATGCGCTTACTTTAGCATTAAAAACTGCAGGTATTGGGGCGGGAGATGAAGTTATTGTTCCAGCCAATTCCTTTATCGCAACAGCATTAGCTGTAGAGGCCACTGGAGCAACGTCTGTTTTCATTGATTGTGATTTACAGACCTATGGTATGGATGTTGAGGCTTTAGAAAATGTTATTACTGAAAAAACCGCAGCAATAATTCCTGTTCATTTATATGGTATTCCTGTCGATATGGAAAAAATCATGGTCATTGCCGAAAAACACCATCTTTTTGTGTTAGAAGATGCGGCACAAGCTCATGGCGCTCTATATAAAGGGCATAAAGTTGGCTCATTAGGCCATGCGGCTGCTTTGAGCTTTTACCCAACCAAAAACCTCGGGGCATTGGGAGATGGTGGTATAATCGTTACCAACGATATAGCCCTAGCTGACAAAGCCCGTTTACTGGCAAACTATGGTAGCAAGCAAAAATATCATTACGAAACGAAAGGTGTAAACTCGCGCCTGGATTCATTACAAGCCGCATTCTTAAATACCAAATTACCATACCTTGATAGCTGGAACCAAAAAAGACGTGAACTAGCAACAATCTATTTTAATGAACTCAGTCAGATCGCTGCTCTTACACTACCCACTATTGCGAAAAATGTTGAACCCGTTTGGCACGTTTTTCCAATTATGTTGAAAGATCACCAAACTCGTGAAAAACTTTTACAAGCGCTGCAGCAACAAAATATTGGCACCAACATTCACTACCCTATCCCAATTCATCAATCCCATGCTTACAGGCTTAATATCAGCATGCCTAATGCAGAAAACCTTTCTGCAAAGACACTATCTTTACCAATGGACCCATTTCTCACTAGTGTTGAAATACAATATGTATGTCAGGCTATAAAGAATGTTATTGCCCACCCCCCCATTAAGAACAATGTTTTTTCTATACAGAGAACCCGCCCATCAAAAGCGGCTGAGAAACTCTCTGGAGTTAGGCATGATTGAATTGCGCCCTTATGGCAATCATGACACCACTGCATGGAACCAAATCTGTAGGCAAGCTGATAATGGACATTTTATGTTTCATAGGGCCTACATGGAATATCATAAAGACAGAATCCAGGATGCATCATTTGTTATTGAGATAAAGAATAAACTCATTGGCATTATTCCTGGATCACATAACGACACCACCTGGTGCAGTCATCAAGGACTGAGTTTTGGCGGCATTGTCATGCCCCATAAATACAACCGTATTACCCACTATGTCAGTGCATACGAGCAATTGCATAAAACACTGCAAAAAATGGGTTATAAAGAAGCCTTTATCAAACCTATTCCCTGGATCTATCATCAAAACCCAAATGAAAACGACGTGTACTGCCTAAGCAGGCTTGATATAAAACAACACCAAATAGAACTATCCTCTGTCATCAACTTACAATCAGATTACGCCACCTCGGAACAAAGGCGTCGAGGTAAAAACCGCGCTATCAAACATAATCTGGTTATTTGTCAAAGTGACGACTTTCATACATTTTGGGTAATGTTAACAAACCGGCTTGCTTCTAAATATGATAAAGAACCGGTACATACCGTAAATGAGATACAACATTTATCACAGCAGTTCCCAGAAAATATTCGCTTATATGTTGTGAAAGATGCAAAAAATACCATACTGGCCGGGGTAGTACTTTTTTCCTCTCCAACTGTCGATCATGCTCAATATATCAGTGCCTCTGCAGAAGGTATGGATATTGGTGCATTGGACTTACTCTTTATCTCATTAATTCATGATGCTAAGAAAGCTAACAAACATTACTTCAGCTTTGGTATTTCTACCGAACAAGGCGGCGGACAACTAAACCTTCCCTTAGCCGACTTTAAAGAAGGCTTTGGAGCAAGAAGCATTGTACATCATAAATTGATTGTGGGGATTTGATGGCAACGTTATGATCAACAGACTGTCCAGTGAGGAAACTACTGGTACTAATACTAAAAGTTTTTTAAATTCCACTGAATGATACTCGATGTGTTTTGAATTCAGGCACGGCGCAAAAAGCATGAGCTCAACAGACAAAGAGTATGACATACTATGTCAGATAATGAATAAAGGTAAAATATATGCATTGGAATGACTTTGGCGTGATATTCCAAACGAACAACTTAACACCGTGGATACAGTCTCATGCGTATGTGCCCACGGCAATAGAGCTGCCTGACAGAATCCGTGTATTTGTGGCATTCTGGGATGCAAAACAACATGGTAGAATTGGTTACATTGATTGTTGTAAAAACCAACCACAGCAACCGATTGGTTATAGCACTCGCCCTATTATTCATGATACTGCTCCAAGCGCATTCGACTCACATGGGATGACTCCGCTGAGCATTATCAAAGAAGTAGATCATGTAAGATTGTATTATGCCGGCTGGCATTTAAACCATAATCAGCAAAACAGATATACTCTTTATACCGGCTTACTTATCGGTGATAACAACTGTGAAAATTTCAAACGCCACAGTGAGAATCCACTACTAGGACCTAGGAATAGCCAGGAAACAGTGAGGACTATGGGTCATGTATTAAAAGCATTTGACCGTTACTATGCTTGGGTAGCAACTTCTGCTGGAACAACTCATGATAATGGCAAAGTCAGGCCCATATATGACCTGCATGCATTACAATCACCCGATGGCTTGAACTGGAATAGCCAACAAAAATTAGCATTAAAACATAAAAAAGAAGAGATTTTAGGTTATGGCAGAAGTGCTATATGGCTTAACTCGAAGCATCAATTTGAAGGACTTTTCTCAGTCAGGAAATGGAATGGCAGCTACTCATCATTACTGTATGCAACTTCACATGATGGCACCCACTGGTCAGAGCTTACTGACACAGGAAAAGCTTTTACACCATCGATGACATGTGATAGCCAATCTGAAGTTGCTTTCCCAAATATCATTAGACAAAAAGGCCGCCTATTAATGTTTTATAACGGCAATAACTTCGGCAAGGATGGCTTAAGGTTGGCTATTCTGTGAGTAGCAGACTGGCAATGAGCAATGACAAGGTGTGATAATATCGCCCATAAGACCCCCAAGATAACCCTATGCTACTGATACTGGACCCATATAGAAGAATTCAAAAAACTTTTCATTTTCACCGAAAGTTTGAAGTGATTGGCCTCATTTTATTTGGCGTAGCAACGAGCTTGTTCGAGCTATTTACAGCCACAACAATTATTCCATTAATACTTATTATCGTTGATCCTCAAGCAGCAATTAGAGGTAGGATACTAGGGCCCCTCTATCGCATATCAAACCTGCACTCAACTGAACACTTCGCAATACTTTTAGCCTGCATCTTATTTCTCACCCTATCTCTCAAGGCTATAGTAAGCATTCTCACCTGGAAATATGAGTTTAACGTATTAAACCGGTGGCGCATCTCCCTATGTACCGCTTTTTTTGATGCCATCATCAAAGCCAAACATGAGGTCATTAATAAGAAAGGCTCCTCTGAACTTATCAATGTTTTATCCTCCACCATCCCTTATGTTATCTCGAATTATTTTCAAAACTTAATCAGCATCTGCCAACAATTTACTTTGGCAGTTTTCTTCATTATTTTTTCACTTTCTATTAATTTTACAGCGACGGTAATTTCAGCCGCTTTTGGCGTAACTTTAATTACCCTATTTGTTTTTATTCAACGGAGAAAAGTACGTTACCTCGGTGACCAAACTCAAAAGATGAATCGCCAGCTAGTATCCGTACTGCAAATGTCTATTTTTGGCCTCAAGGAAACCAAGATGGCTTTAAAGGAAAGCTACTTTACCAACCGCTTTCATACACTAACCAATAAGACAGCAAAGCTGTCTACGTCATTACAGTTCACTCAAAATCTCCCATCTATTATGGTTGAGCTTCTTACTCTGAGTACTATTATAGTTACCTTTATCGCCTTAGTTTTGTTTTCTCACGGGGTAAAATCTGCGGCAGTACAAGTATCTATTATTATTTTCTTAGGTCTTCGTTTCATTCCGCTAGTAAACCGTACCATTGTGGCGTTTACCATGATTAATTCCAGCATTGAACCTAGCAACATATTGCTATCACTATACCATGAGCTTATCCCAGAGACGTACGCAAATGAACATGAATTCGTTGAGCCGATTGCCTTTCACCGAGATATTCAGTTTAGCCACGTCTCCTACCACTATGGTACTGCACCATCAAAAGATGTATTAAAAGACATTTCATTTATAATCCCCAAAGGCCATCATGTTGGGATTGTTGGTGCATCCGGAGCTGGCAAAAGTACACTCGTTACCATCATACTTGGCTTTATAGGCGATTACCGAGGAAGTTTTAAGGTTGACGACACAAAAATAACAGATGATAAGATCATCGCATTACGCCACATTGTTAGCTTCGTTGACCAACACCCTTTCTTTTTAAACAGCAGCTACATTGAAAATATTGCTTACGGAGAAGATACAGAAGAAATCAATTTGGTAAGTGTTAAGAGTTGTCTTGAGCGTGTCGGCTTACTTGAACATGCACTTAAAAACAGTAAAGGATTAAATACTGATATCGGAGAGAATGGGAAATATCTATCCGGAGGACAAAGGCAGCGTCTTGCTATCGCCCGTGCATTATACAAAAATGCTAAGATCTTGATTCTAGATGAGGCGAGCAGTGCACTTGATATGGACAGTGAGGCAAGGCTATCTAAATTGCTTGAAACGCTTAAAGGTGAAATAACAATTATCTCCATAGCGCACAGGCTCTCCACACTTAAAACTTGTGATAAAGTATTATTCATGGATAAAGGCAAAATCGCTGCCGAAGGCAATTTCATACAACTTTATCGTACTCATACAGACTTTAAGCGCTACGTTGATCAATCCAACATTGAAGTGAGCTAAGTGATGTCTATAATATCACCCCCCATCTCACCACTTATTACCATCTGTATTCCAACATATAACCATGAGCAATATATTGAGAAGGCGGTTAAAAGTGTCTTAGATCAAGGCATTACCGACATATATATCATTATCGCTGATGATGCCTCAACCGACCGTACTCCTGAAATATGTAAGGCACTGCAATCCCAACACCCAAAATCAATTGCCTTATTTTTACATTCTAAGAATCTGGGCCTAGTCAAGAACACAACTTTTTTACAGAGCCAAATCCCAGAACGCTCAAAATACCTATGTTGGTTTTCTGGCGACGATTTATTCCTAGCTGATAAATTCAAAAAACAAATAGCGTTTCTTGATAGCCATCCAAATTATGTAATGTGTTACCACAACGTGTTAGTGTTTGATGAAAACAAGAACAAACAATATCTCTATAACCACTGGCTATATGGAGCAAGTCAGTACTCAGGTGACATTTTTAAAAAGCTAATTACTGATGGCTGCTTCATGGCCGGGTTAAGCATATTAATACGTTACAACAAAATAAAACATATACCACATCGTCCAGAAATAGGCATATTCAATGACTGGCTTTACTTTATTGAAATAGCAGCTTGTGGAAAAACCGGCTATCTTCAGGACACGCTCGCGGTGTACCGACGTCACTCGACTAATATCTCCCATAAGAACTTACCCATCGAGACAGCACTCTCTGTATACGATTACCTCTATGCAAATTATGATTGTAATGACGTTGTCGAAAAGGGTTTAATCAGCCTCTATCTAAAGTTTGCTATCAAGTCATGTCTACAAAAAAAAAACCACTCATTTCCATACCTAATAAAATTATTTGGCTTGAGCATAAAGTCATTTAAAAATTTTATCTGGTTAATAGTTTCTATTTTTAAATTAGCTTCAAGATCGATTATTAAAATTTTAATGTGAAAGGTAATTATAAAATTCGTTCAGACTAACCTTTAAATCTTTCTGAACTGTTCTAATCATATGATCATTATCCTGATTTTCTAGCACTTCTACCTCTAGTAAATGAACCTCATGTCCCAACTCTTTAAAGTCATTCAATAGATGATCACAGGACATATTTGAAGATTGATCTACGGCAACACAAAACTTTTTATCACGCGCAAGTAAAATATTGTACATTGCGCTGCCTCCCTGGCAAAAAACCACCTCACTATAATTGCTGAGAATGTAGGTTAAGTAAATGCTTTTCTCAGGGAAAATAAACACCATTACGTTCTTAAAGCGATGAATGACCTCTCCAATATTAACCAACTTGCGAATATTTGAATCTCGCATAAAATATAAATTTTTTGGAATATGGCCAACACTTAAGAATAAACTTTTATATATTTTAAATACTAACTTAGATTCTATACTGCGTGA
>JANQHY010000308.1 GCA_028282395.1 Gammaproteobacteria bacterium | reverse complement strand
GGCGCCTACCTCATCAGCAATGTCGCGGAACTTTTGCCAGTCGAGCGTTCGTGAATAGGCGGAGAAGCCAGCAATAATCAGTTTGGGTTGGTGTTCGCGCGCCAGTTTTGCGACTTCATCATAGTCGATTAAGCCAGTCTCGACATTGATCTCATATTGAACCGCATTATAAAATTTGCCGGAAAAATTTACTCGCGTGCCATGTGTTAAGTGGCCGCCGCTTGCCAGACTCATGCCGAGTATAGTATCACCCGGGTTAATGAGTGCTTGATAAACAGCGCTGTTGGCCTGTGAACCAGAGTGTGGTTGCACATTAGCATAGTCAGCTTCGAATAGTTCTTTAGCGCGTTCGATCGCTAATGTTTCAGCAATATCAACAAATTCACAGCCGCCATAGTAGCGTTTGCCTGGGTAGCCTTCAGCATACTTGTTGGTTAGTGTTGAAGCGTATGCTTCGAGAACACGGGGGCTAACAAAATTTTCTGAAGCGATAAGCTCAACATGCTCCTCTTGGCGAATATGCTCATTCTTCAAGGCAGTGTAGAGTTCTGGATCGAAATCGGCAATATGTGCAGTTTTTGTGTACATCTGTTGTTCCCCCACTTTATATGATTCTAGCTTATCACCCGCTCAGTGTCGCTCTCTTCATTCAGAGGCGGTACTGAATGATTATTTGAGCGCAATATAACAGATCGTTTGGGGGTTGTATAGCGCTCAACGGTTAGTGTTATCAAGACAAATACTTTCAAGGCCAACTGAATTATGGCATGATAATTCAACAGGAGTTTTGCATTTAGTGTGAAACTGACAAAGTAGCGCGGAGATTTGGAGGAGGAGTAGTGGCCGGTATCGCCTGTGCGGGAAATTGGGTGTTGGATCGCAGTAAATTTATTCACTACTACCCTGAAATTAGTGGTCATACAACGGTTTACAAGAGTATTCCGTCAACAGGAGGTGGCGCGCTTAATGTCTTAGTGTCCTTAACACGACTACAGCCCTCTTTCCCCACTTATGGCATTGGCATTGTTGGCGAAGGTTCGCGCGCAAGAGAGTTGATGCAGCTATGTGAAGATAGTGAGGTGAATTGTGAGTATGTCAAGAGGATAGAAGGTCAAAGCAGTTTCACTGATGCTTACATTTTGCCAGATGGTTCACGGACGATTTTTCATTGTCCTGGTGTGAATAATTTATTGTCACTTGAAGATATCCCAGTGGAAACACTAAAACAACAGGGAGTCAAATTATTCTATCTTGGCCACTTAATGATTCTTGATGCCTTGGATGCAGCTGATAGTGATTATGGGACCAAGTCCGCACGCCTTTTATCGTTGTTACAGGCAGCAGGGATGGAGACAGCGATCGATATGGTTAGTAATCCATCACTGCCCTATGATAAGTTAGTTATCCCGGCATTACGTTATACCGATCATCTTATCTGTAACGAATTTGAAGCAGAGCAGCTAACTGGGATTAAAGTGCGTCAAATGAATGGGCAACTATCTGCAGATGGCCTGAAACGTTCAGCGCGGCGAGCATTTGAGTTAGGAGTTGGGCAGTCAGTAACATTTCATTCTCCACAAGAAGCGTACTGTTTGCTAATTGATGGTAGTGAATATTATCAGCCGGCTTTAAATGTGCCGTCAGATAAAATTGTTGCCAGTTGTGGTGCTGGCGATGCATTTTGTGCTGGGGTGTTGTATGGTATCCATGAGAGCTGGGACTGGCAAAAGGCGTTGTTGCTAGGCGTATGTACCGCTGCAGCATCACTGACGGCTGCGACCAACTCTGAAGGAATTGATGATGTAGAGAAGATGTTGATGATGGCACAGGATTAGAGAAATATACATCGATGACATTTTTTCATCATATTTCTTGATAATAGTGGCTACTCTGGTTAAGATTTAGCTTGCGCCTGGTGCTAAAACAGTGAGTTGATATTATGGCCCATGATGCTTTAGAAACAGTAAAATTGCGGAATAATTTTTACCGCGACAGCTATCGCCGTGTGGTGATGGCGTTAATTATTACACTAGTGATTATTGCTGGGCTGGTCTACACAGTCTATTGGCAAATTACTCATCGTCCGACGCCGAAGTATTTTGCTTCAACGGCGAATGGTCGAATTATTCCTTTAATCCCTCTGAATAGCCCTAATATGAATGGTAAAGCAATTCGTAGTTGGGCCGTTGAAGCAGCTGTGGCAGCATATAGTTATAATTTTGTTAATTTCCGCCAGGTCTTTAATGACAATCAGAAATATTTCACATCAAATGGCTGGGATGCTTTTCTAAAACAGTTACAATCTTCAGGTAACTTGGATGCCGTCCAGAAAAGAAAACTGATTGTGTCAGCTGTTCCTCGCGGTGTTCCAGTTATTCAGAACCAGGGGGTACTGAATGGTCGCTATTTTTGGCGTGTACAAGTGCCGATGTTAGTGACTTATCAGAGTCAAAGTGAAACATTCCATAGTGATTTATTGGCGACATTGACCATTCGCCGGATTTCGACGTTAACGCGCAGTGATGGCATTGGCATTGATTCATTTATTGCACAGCAGGTAAGGTAAGCTGTTAGTGGCAAACAATAATAATTCATTAATTGTACAGAAGGTGAGCAGATTGAATAAAAAGCGGGCAAGTAGAGGTAAAATCTTATCCGGGATATTTTTCTTATCTCTGGCGGTTCTTATCTGTTCGACTGCGACCGCAGCGGATACTGATGCAAATGCTAACGCTGCATTGCAAAGCGCGATTGGTGACCAGCTAGAAATGGCTAATTCAGCAACTCCTACGTCGACAACATTCGCGACGAATAGTGCTGATAATTCTAGCGCAATGACAACCGCTACGCATGGAATACCTAATCCTGCTGATGCTCCTGTTCCACAGGTGAAGACTATTGATTCTTTGCAGGATAATGCATCAGCCGCTGAGCTTTTCCCTGAGCCGGGAGCACAACAGAAGCAGGCTTTTAATGCGTTGACAAAGAGAACCATGCCGATGTCTCCGGACGAAGTTATTCGCTTACACAGAATGCTTAATTTAATGCAAAAAGCGGTGGCGGCATCGCCACTCACTCCACCAGTACCGGTTGTGACAACAAGGGTTGTCAGTTTGGCTCCTGGGGTTACGCCGCCAGTTATCCGTTTAGGTCAAGGATTTGTTACCTCTGTACTCTTTGTCGATTCAACGGGCCAACCATGGCCTATCACTGCCTATGACATCGGGGATTCGAAGTCATTTAATATCCAGCCACCTAAGCAGGATGGCAATATGATGATGATTCAAGCGATGAAACCTTATACCTATGGCAATATGGCAGTAACATTAAAAGGTATGCGTACCCCAGTGATGATTACACTGGTTCCAGGACAAAAAATGGTTGATTATCGTGTTGATCTGCATATTTCTAAAATGGGGCCGAAAGCGACAAAAGTTGCCGGTGGAGATAATTTACCCGCGCCAGCAAATAGTGTTTTGCTCGAAGTGTTGAATGGTGTTTCACCAAAGGGTGCAAAATTGTTAAAAGTATCGGGTGGGAAAAATGTGCTGGTATGGCTAGTAGGCAGCAGACTTTATATACGAACGAGAATGACGATCATATCGCCAGCCTGGATTTCAATGATGCGCAGTTCTGATGGTACTAAAGCTTACGAATTGCAACAGACACCGAGTATTCTTGTATCAAGGGCGGGGAGACTGATTAATTTAGAGATAGAGGGACTTTAATGGCAGAAGGTTCGAAAAAATTTAAGTTACCGCAAAGCAATCGTGCTCGCGTTCTAATGATTGCTGTTCTTGTAATTGGCGTGATATTAGTCGGCGTTTCTCTATTCCACATACACCGTTCACGGCAAAAGAATTTGGCAAGCAGTAGTATTGGTGGTGTACCTTCTGGCATACAGTCTTTACCTGGTGGGAAGCAGGCTTCGCAACAGTATTTAAAAGTTTTATTAAAGCAGAACCAACTGAAAGCGGATAATGCCTTAAAAAGTGGTAAAAGTGCGATTCCAACGATGGTGAATACTGGACAAACGTATATTCAAACAAGCGACTTTAAGGCAAAAGATCAAGGTGCGCAATGTAACTGCCCACTACCTGGCTTGCAAGGAAGTGGCGCATCGGTATTGGACCAATTAGCTGCAAGTGGCGCGATCACTCCTAGTGTGGCTGCAGATCTACAGCGTTTGCAAAATCAAGGTGCCTCGGTTGAAGATTATGCTAATGAGTTACAGAAATTGGTTGCGGAAGG
>JANQHY010000304.1 GCA_028282395.1 Gammaproteobacteria bacterium | reverse complement strand
ATCCTATTAGCTTGGCAATTAGAACGCGACTTATCTGTATTGGTGAAAAGTGAAAATCTCGACCACATCAGTGAAAATTTACGCGCCATAGAGCTGGCCTTATCTGATGAGACCGTCAAGCAAATTGATGCTCTGGATAGAAATTGCAGATATCTGCGTGGCGAATTCTGCTGGGGACCAGAGGGATCACCTTATAAATGCGAAACATTCTGGCAATAAACTATTTGGTTAATCACAGCAATATATAGGAAAGAAATTTTGTATAAAAAAAATTATAACAACAAAATCTATCAAATCTATTTTTTTGGCGCACTAGGCAGCATTGTTGAGTGGTATGATTTTGCCATATACGGCTATTTGGCCTCTGTCTTTGCCAAAACATTTTTCATTAACAAAAGTCACTGGTTAGCAATTGTGCTAGTTTACGCCATATTTTTTATCAGCTACCTTGTTCGACCACTTGGGGCACTCATTTACGGTTATATTGGCGACCACTTTGGTCGCCGTCAAGCACTAATTCTTTCAGTCGCCATGATGAGCGTCACAATGTTAATCATGACATGCTTACCTACCTGGTATGCAATCGGCGCTTTAGCACCACTATTCCTCCTCTCTTTTCGTATTTTTCAAGGGATCTCAGTAGGCGGCGAAACCACTGGCGCATTGATTTATATACTGGAGTCTGTTAGCCCAAAACGTTATGGTTTATATGGCAGTATCACTGGGACAATTCCAGTCATTGGCATATTCCTCGGCTCAAGTATCGTGGCGCTACTAAGCAGCACACTTTCTTCTCAATCACTGTTAAATTGGGGTTGGCGTCTAGCATACTTAATTGGTTTTGTGCTGGGCCTGATTATTTTTATAATGCGTATTTTTATGCCAGAATCAACCGCATTTCAACAATTAAAGCAATCATCGATGATGACTATTACACCTGCGCCCTCGCCATTTAAAAAAGCATTGCGTGAATATCGGTTTGCTATTTTAATGGTGACGTTTCTATCTGCTTTGCCAGCCGTAGCTTTCTATTTTATTTTCGTTTACTTCCCACAATACAGCCATCAATACTTTCACCAAACTCTCTCGCACGGCATGAATTTTAATACATTACTCCTACCAATCAAAATAACCGTGACAATACTGTTTGGTTATCTCGCCGATTTTGTTGGTAAAAGACGTATTGCAACACTAAGCGCACTATGCTTTCTATTTTTCAGTTATCCCATTATGCATATTGCAGCAACAGGCTCATGGCTTGCGATTGTCACGGTGCAGATACTCTTAGCACTAATGCTTGCTCTCTATGCCGGTACTTTTGCTGGTATGATTGTTGAATTAGCGCCAGTAGAAGTCAGATATACCGTTGTTGCATTAGGCTTTAATCTCGGTTATGCCGCATTCGGCGGTACTGCCCCTCTGATCTCTTCTTTGCTAATCCATTGGAGCCATAACAATTTCGCGCCAGCATTCTATCTTATGGCTGCAGCCTGTCTGACATTAACTGCACTCGTATCGTTACGCATGATGCAGCCGGCACTGGCGCAACCCTCTTCATGAATCACTACGGCATAGCAAGCGACGTCGATTAGCAAGCAACTCGAGGTAGATAGATAGCATAATGTAGAAAGCGCCTAACAGTGCTAAATGACTTAGCCATTGATGGTATAGTAACAGCGCCAATAGTGAAGCAAATACCGGCTCGAGCAGACCCAACATTTGTACCTCGGTTGCCGACGTCAACATCAAGGCTCGTGTAGCAAAATAGAACCCCCCAATGGTTGGTAGTAGTGCCAGAAGTGTCATGGTAAAAAGACTATGTATTGACAATAAATGTGGATGGACAAATGGCATCAATACACTAAGAAAGAGCGTACCTAACGCTAATAGCCACCATAACATAGCAATACCGACAAGTGGCTTTGTCCCCATTTTACCTAAAATAAAAAATAGCCCATAGCCGATACCAGCAATCACTGCCAATAAAATACCATAGTTTAACTGTGCTTTATCATCGGAACCATAATAGAGAAGAAACAGTCCAGTCAGTGCCGATAGAAATCCGATCAATTGCAATCGATGGAGTGAAGTTTGCAATAATAGCTTGCTACCAATAAAGGTTGTCACGGTTGCTGAGCCAAGTAGGGTAAAGATTACGGCTGGAATATGGCTATGATGATAGGCCATTGTTTCAAAAAAGTAGAGAATGAAAATACCTGAGAACGCCATTAAGGTAATTAGTAACAACTCAGATCTGAGCTGCCACACTGCTCGCCGCAATGTAGCACTAAAGAACAGTGGTAAACTTAAGCAGATAAAAGCAATTAAACATTTATAAAAAGCTACCTCGATTGGACTCAACCCCTCACTAAACAGACCAACACTTAATACCCCTACTGAGGCATTACACAGCGCCGCTGAAATAGCAAAAAGTTGCGCCCTATTCATTATTATTCTCCCGGCAAAGGATCCGATATGATACAAATTAAAACTGTTTCAATCGATTATAGCACAAAGTTCAGACCATACTTGAGCCGGCATAATAGCTGATAGACAGGCCGAACTATAGTTGCGACTGTTCATACAGCGATGACGTGAACAGCGTTTGCGGCAACTTAGTGGCGCACTTAGATGGTGTTGATGATTACCCATTGCGCCTACTTCACTCCACTGGGTTGGGCCATAGAGTGATAGTGTTGGTACCGACAGCGCTGCAGCTAAATGGCCTAGACCGGTATCAACCGCAATGACCGCTTTTGCATTAGCAATCACGCCTGCCATCTCAGTTAACCCCATTCTATCCAGCACTGTTACCGCCTCACAATCGGCCGCTAAAGCCTTTGCACGCTGCTGCTCAACAGTATTGCCCCAGCTAACATAAACATTATGTCCTGCTTGTTGCGCGCGCTTAGCTAATGCTAACCAATGACTATAAGGCCACAGCTTAGTCTGCCAACTGGTACCATGTAAAAATAATAGATAGGGTTTGTGCGTTTTTGTCTGAGTGAATTGTTGGCGCTCTAAACCATAATCAATTTCTGCTGAATAGCTATAGTGTAATGCTTGGGCAAACAGTTTATTGACACGAATAATCGCGTGTTGATCAGGATCAACTGAACAGTGGCGCTGATAACCAAAGCGAGACAGTGGCTCCCATAATGAATGCTTATCCAGGCCGACACGCCTACCTCGACTCAAGCGAGTGATAACACTACTTTTAATCAACCCCTGAGCATCAATCACTAGATCATAGGACTCATGACGCAGTTGCTGATAAAAACGGCGCCACTCACCACTTGACCAAGCTTTCCATGGCGCCTTGCCCCAACGCCGTAAAGCAATCGGAATCACACGGTCAACCTGTGGATGCCAGGCAGGAATTTCCACAAATGCTTCTTCCGCTACCCAATCAGCGCGTAAACAGGGAACTGCTTTTACCGCCGCCGTTAACGCCGTTAAGGCATGAATAATATCACCCATCGATGACATTTTGATAATCAATATTTTCATGATTGACCTCGTTGTGTCTGCGCATAGAGTCGATCAATTGCGCCAATCACCTGCTGTGGTAATAGCTCACGCATACAGCGAAAATGTTTCAGTGGACAGTCACGGGCAAAACAGGGGCTGCACTCTATAGAAAGATAGCAGATCGCCACTTGATGGCCCAATGGTGGGGTGAAGTTAGGGCTGGAGGAGCCATAGATCGCTACCACTCGGCGATTTAATGCGCAAGCAATATGCATTAAGCCAGAGTCATTGGTTACAACTACCGCAGCGAGAGAGAGCAGATCAATCGCTTGAGCTAATGTTGTCCGCCCAACAAAATTATGGCATTGCTGTGCTGTTGCCGCCATAATAGTCTCCGCAGCCGCCTGATCCGCTTCTCCCTGACCAAAAATGGCAACCGCAAAACCACGCTGCAGATAGTGATTAGCCACCTCAGAAAAATAGTCCGGCAGCCAGCGCTTTGACCAGCCAAAAGCGGCGCCAGGACAAAGTGCTAATAGTGGCTGACTTTCATCAGCTTGGAAATTAACAGCGTGACAGCTGCTCTGCAGCTGAGTAGGAGAAACCTGCAATGATGGCACTAGCTGTGGATAGCGCTGAACAAACGTAGTGTTATCGGCTGCTGCTGTCTGATGTAACCACTGCCGCCAATCAGCGCTAGATTTACCTAATGCTAAAAATCGCTCGGCCATCAGTGGCAGTCGTTGCTTATCTAGTTTACGCCAATCGTTTAGCAACAGATAGCGCATCTCACCAAGCCAACCGATACGCCGTTTGGCGCGCGCAAATAGTGGAACTAGCGCTGATTTCCATGAATTGGGTAATACCCAGGCAAAATTATAATGGTGGGCACGCAGTGTCCTCCCGAGCTGAATGCGTTTTAATAGCGATAACTCACCATGTTTAAATGGTAGCGCTAACACCTGATTGACTTCAGCCATCCGCTCAAATAGCGGCATCAAAGCTGGCGGGGCAGCAACATCAAGGGTTAAATCAGTATGCTGCTGGAGAAGAGACTTCAGCAACACCTGTGCCATCACTGCATCACCAACCCAAGCCGGTGCAATGATTAAACCACGATTGTCATTAACTTTAGCTGTTGTCGTCACGTTGGAAGTCTTTTAGTCGATATTCCGCACCACAATAGGGGCAGACTTCATGACCACTCTCTGCAATAGGCAAATAGACCCGCGGATGCGTGTCCCATACTCGGCTGCCCTGTGGTGGGCAACAGAGCGGCAATTCTGCTGCAGTGACCTCATATTGGCGCTGTTCACAAGCGCGGTTGCCTTTATCTTTCATCATCAAATGCCCTATATGTACTGCGCTAAAGTGTATCATAGCTACTGCAGTTGGCCAAATGTTGTTTCATAACGCTGATACCCCATTGTCCTAAGACCCCTGCTCCCCATTCTCCTGCAATTTCTAACCTCTCGCTGTGCTGCGACCCCGCCGTCGTGCCGCGGTACTTTATTTAGATCAAACAAGATACTAGCTAAGACATAAAGATTGTAGCAAAAAAAAGATGCTGTTATAATCTTAGACGTTTTTATGGTGTTATTAATACAACAAATTAAATGGCTATTTTTTTCTATGGTAATTTTTAAGCGAAAAGTCAATAATCGTCAAATTAATGCGCAATTGGGCGTTAATGCGGTCATTACCCCGCTAACAGCAACCATCGGTATTGTATTTTACAATAATAGTAAAGATGAAATTGAGTGGTTATTAAAAAGCATTCGCAATAGTCAAGAAGTAGCGCCTGCAACAGTAAATATTATCGCCATTAATAATGGTGATGCGCAGAGTAGTGAGATATTAGCGCTTTTTCAACAGTATGATGTTATACTATTACCTTCTCAAGGAAATGTTGGTGCAGCAACTGGCAACAATATTGTCATGCAACATGCTTTCACCAAGATGAATAGTGATCTCTACTTTGCCGTTAATCCTGATGGCTTTTTACACCCACTAGCACTATCGCGGATGATTAAGCAATCAGTTGCCCACCAACATAGCTGCTTAATTGAAGGCGTATTAACACCTGTTGCAAATTTTCGCCGTTTTGCTAAAAAAAATTCACTTGATATTAATTGGGCCTCAGGTGCTTGCTGTTTACTCCCTAAAAAGCTCTATGAAATTACTCAAGGGTTTGATGGAAATCTTTTTCTATACTGTGAGGATTTAGACTTATCATGGCGCGTACGTCATGCCGATTTTCCCATAAAGTGCTGTATTTGGGCCTACTGCTATCATGACCCTAGCAATAAAATAAATAATGCGAATGTGAGAAAGAATTTATACCTCTCCTATCGTTATATGGGACATAAATGGGGGCATCCAGCATTTAGACGCTGGTGTGAAGAGAGACTAGTTATTGAAAAGTTCTTTTCTAATCTTGAAGCACTACCCAAGATCGATCACCTACCAAAAATTACCACGACAAAAGATATTCCTCAATTTAATAAAGTACTAGGTTTTTCCGAGAAAACAGCAGGAAAGTAGCATGGCCAATGAATACAATCATAATACACTAGCAGTGATTATCCCTTTTGATGATATGAATGCGTTTGAACAACTCTCCTACTGTCTGTTTGCTTTATCAGGACAGCAATATCAGCAAATTGCATTAATTATTATTACAAAGAATTTCTCACCAAGTGCAATTAGCAAAATCACTAAATTAGTTGAATCATTTATTTGGCCGCAGGCGTCACAGCAGCAGGTTATAAATACTGATATCGTCACCGACGATCACAACGATGTAAATTTTTTCAACCAAGCTATCTCTTTGGCCGCAGATTACCATTATTTTACCTTTCTCGGTTATCAAGATAGCATGCTACCCGAAGCATATATTGAGTTAGTCAATGCACTAAACCGGTCAAAAGCCGCATTGGCGCTGTGCGCTTATGATGTCAAAGTCGTTATTCCAGCGGCTGCCTGTGACATACAAAAGGGAATAAAACGTTCTCAGCTAAAAGAGACTGATGGAGTGAAGCATCTTCAGTCTGATGATATCCCCGCATGCACACTCGTATTTGACCGCAGCAAAATTAATGACAATGATTTAGTCATCCCTGCAGCCTCTAACATACCAGCAATGAATAGTTTTCAGCAACATATTGGAGAAAAATATGGCGCCGAGGCTTCTTGCCTTGATCGATCACTTTTTTTTCATGCGACATATTCAAACAAGTATCGTAGGGGCTCTAGTCTGTCTAGATAAGCTTAAGCGCATCTGAAAATCAAGGGACCACCTCTTTGGCTTACAGACATTAGCTGCTCCAGCGCTCTCCTCTCCCATAAAAATGGGAGAGGAGCCAACCAAAAAAAGCGCTAACCTGATAAGGTTAAGGTTATGGTCCACAATACTAAGAAGAGACCAATATTGGTTGCAGCTGCGGCTGGTAACGCCCTACTTCATACTCTGGCGCTTCATTAAAGAGTTGGATACGTAGACATATTTCAACCACCCTCTTGAAATCATGCCATTGCTCACCCTTAACATCTGGCGCACCTTCGGCATTATCCAGCAACTCTTTTAATTCATTCCACTGATAGCTACTTAAGGAAGTCGCTCCACGATTTTGCTTCATGAAATCCTGAAGTTGATCATTAGCTGAGTTCGATAATGCTGCTTTAAATTTTCTAAGCATCGCCCCCATCTCTTTTCTCTGCGATGGACTCACCGTAGCAAGCGCTTCTTGAATCGCACGTAAATTGGGGGCACAGCTGTAAGCGAATTCACTTGATCCAATCAGTAGAATACATAATGGTGTAGAGAAGCGTATATGAATATCGGCACTGCCTTTTTCAAAGAAATCAATCACTGAACCGGTTAATACAAATAATAACACCTGACCAAAACCGTTAGGCATGACAGTAAAAGCGGTTAAGTTAGTTCTAATAATTTCAGACTCCTCATGATACGCTAATAGCTCATTTTTATCGCTATCCTGCACATGCAACATCTTTGCGGTACTTAATTTGGTATTAAAATTCTGATCGATGTCATCAAAATTTGCACGATAAGTGCTACCAAGACGATTCTCTATATGGCCATCAACAACTGTGGTCCATTTAGGAAACTTACTACCAACCCATGCTGCAAAACTATCTAAACCACTACATGCCTTACTAAAAAGCCAGCCTATTCCTCGCGGCGTTTTATCCCAAGGATCTCCGCCAAAAAGACGACCAATCGCACTACCTATAACACGCAGAGGACATTCGAGAAATATCGCTATCGCTAATGAAGGTATTGCAATGATCAACTTTATAGGGAAAAGTAACACGCCACTGACTGAGGCATTATTAAATATTTTCTGTGTTTTATCAAAACCAAACGTAAATGAGACGATTGCATTCATCGAAGTAAAGATCAATGAAACAACAGAGAGATTTTTATCAGTAAATGCAGCGAGAATCGCTAATCCCTTTTGATAAAATAGACCAAAACTGGCAACTGTAATGATTGCGATAAGAGCAAATGCCACCAACAATCTGATAAAATTAATTGGCGAATATACAAATACATGTAACAGTTTTTGCCCGGTTGATAGTTCGTTCCATAACTCCCAACCAATAAAATAGGTATTACGGAAATAGGAAGCTACCTGATTCCAACGTCTATTCTTTATGAAGTCAACAATGACGTAGAAAAAGATAGCGAATATCCCTACTGCTGTTGTACCTGCAATCGGTATAGTAATGCAAAGCGCCAATCCTAAGGCAAGATGCAATCCATGAGAGGCCATTAAGATCGTTAATAACGACTTGGCGGATAATACGCCATAGGCAAAGCCGCTCCCTATCGCCAATAATCCCATAATAAATGAGAAAATGCGCAAAGACCAATGAATAGGCTTACCATCATCATCAATAAAAAGCTGACCAAGGTATTTCCACTTGCCAATACAGATCGCTTTTAATACATTATAAATGTCTGATTCAGTTAAATATTTATTACAAACAAATCCGCAAACACCAACAACTACTGCACCACCAAGAAAGATTGCAAAAACCACTGGGTTAGCAATAATGGTGCCGACACCAATAAAGCCAACTAATGCTACTGTTCCCTCACCAATGCCAAAAAATATTGATGATAGCCATGCAACACCTAGCAAACGTCCTTTAATTGCCCTGGCTTTCTGCTTCTCTTCTTCGATAAATGCCGGCATTGCGACGAATGGAACATAATGAGGACAAAACCTATAACCATAGGATATCTTTTTTGTATAAGTATTGACGTTTTTTACTTTCTTCTCATAAGACTTAGTGTCATAAGAGATATGCCAAGAGAAGCCTATCTGAGAGTCTTTATTACTATCAATGAGCAAAGGTTGATTGCTGGTAGATTTTCTCTTATTAGAGATACCTCCACTAGTAATTTCACCTGAGCCGCCATCATCTTCATCCTCATCAAACCCCGGAACATCTTCCAAATCACTCTCATCTTGAGAGTCTGGAACAAAACGAAATGATTGACCATCAGGCTTTATAATATAAAGTTTACCCTTGTTGGTTGACTTGTTAACCAACCAGATACGTGACTCGCTATGTACTGATGCCTGATGTTTTCTTAGATGCTCTTGTAGCTCTTTATAGTCACCTGGATTCTCAATATCATTGACAAAGGCTACTAGAGGATGGCTTTGCTTTACAATACGTGTGCCAACATCAACAGATTTAGCCAAGCGGTTAATACCTTTTTTTACCCGCTTTAACTTCTTTTCTGCCTCTTTTTTATAATTATTCAAACGTTCTTTGGCTGTACGTAAGTCATACTTTAATTTACCTCTGATAAGAGGACTATCATCACCGTAAACGATAAAACGATGTAAAGCGTCTCTATAATGGTTTTCATTATAGTTTTGATCATAAAGATTATATCGCTTAACAACTTCATTAAGAGGATATTGCTTAATTAACTCATTAATATATCTCTCTTTAATCTGCTCAAGTGCACCATAATAGTCAATTTCCATATCCTGGAAAATATGATGCAATTGGACAATTAACTTGACCGGATCAAAACCCTCTTTACTGTCGCCGATTACTGCCTTTATTCGCCTTAAATTATCAGGCGCATTGGGGCTAAGACTTATCTCATCAATAAGCTGAATAAAGTATTTATTTACATTTCTGTAGCCTTGTCTTTTGCCATAGTAATCAATCTCTTTATGTCCCTTTTTACCAAGGATTGACCTACCAGCATTATAAAAGAACTGCTTACCGCCATAAAAAAAACGCTTATAAAAAGGGCGCTCAATAGCATCTTTATAAGCCTTATCATCATAATAAACGTCACAAAACACCTTCTGACTGTAGCGTGAACGAATAGTTCCCTCTACACGCGCCTGATAATTCGTAACAATACTGTCAAACGCTTCATAATACTCATCTCTTACATCTGAAAGATCGTTAATATAGTCACCAAAATCATAATCATCATTATCATTATTAATAGCATTTAAGCGTTCTATTAACGCAGATAATGGATCCCCATTTGATGAACCACCTGGCCCTTCTATTTGATCATTATATGAGTCCGATCTACTTTTACTTTTAGTAATATGAGACTTAATAGCAATATAATTCATATTGCTATGAGAATCGTTGCTATTAGCCTTACTTAATAGACTAGAGCGATCATTATTCTCTAATTTCGAGTTTTCTAACCCTGGATTCTCTACACCAGACCGTATTAAGTGCTGCCAATATTTAGCAGCCTCATCTAAAATTCTCTTTGCAAGTGCAGAACTGCCTTCGTCATTAGCAGCACGAATCATTTCTAATAATGTCTGGTTGATTGGAGATAAGGAGGCCTCCATACGTGGCAGCCCTCCCCAAAGCGTTATCTTTCTTCGTGTCCTCAGTGCCTTGTAAAGATTTTTCTCCAAGAGATCAAGATTATGCTTGGCTGAAGGATCATTAACTCCTTTAAAACCATCAATACCTTTTTGTAATAATAACATGACTTTAATTCCCTACTATATTTAAATATACCAATACTCTATTGCCTGTGTTAAACACAGCAATTTACTTCGCTCTTAAGAGCATTTTAAAGACGTGGAAAAATTAGGTTATTGGTGGGTTATACGCTGCTTCTGCAGCGCAGCATAATCACATACATAATGTAGCAGCGAGCAACAGAAAGGCTCTGCTTGATATTTTGATTGTATGATATAATTGCACTCATTACCAAAACTCACAAAAATACTACATTACTTTTTTAGTCTACTCGTTATTTTCGAATTAGGCAAGCAATTTATAAAAAAAAATTTATTTTTTATTTTGCATTCATCAATAAACGACTTTTATTAAAAAGTAGAATTCTCTTACACGTCACTAAAGATTTGTAAGATCATAATGTTACTATCGCGCACAGTTAAAAATTTTTTTCATTCCCTTTTTGCGCTGTTAACAATTTGGTAAATTTACTGCCAATCCACCGAGAGCGGTTTCTTTATATTTACTGCTCATATCAAGACCAGTACGATACATCGTATCAATAACACGGTCGAGCGAGACAAACTGTTGCCCCTCCCCTTCCAGGGCTAAATAAGCAGCATTAACCGCTTTAACGGCACCCATGGCATTTCGCTCAATACAAGGAATTTGCACCAAGCCTTTAATCGGATCACAGGTCATGCCTAAATGATGCTCCATAGCAATTTCTGCTGCATTCGCTGTTTGATGAATAGACCCACCTAAACAAGCTGCTAGTGCTGCCGCGGCCATAGAGCTGGCAACACCCACTTCACCTTGGCACCCTACTTCCGCACCTGAAATTGAAGCATTACGTTTATAGAGCACACCAATCGCTGCAGCGGTTAATAAAAATTTCTCTAATTGTTGTCGTCCCACATCAGGGAAAAAATCATGATAAAACATCATGACCGCTGGAATAATTCCCGCTGCACCATTCGTTGGCGCTGTCACAATCCGATTACCGGCAGCATTCTCTTCAGAAACTGCTAAAGCATAAAGATTTAACCACTTCAATGAATCCGTCACATGCCAGGTTAGCGGTTTACCCTTTTGGTGCAACTGTTGATAGATACGACAAGCGCGACGACGCAAATCTAATCCACCAGGCAAATTCTCACTATGTTGACAACCATTCTCTATTGATTGTGCCATTACTTGAATAATATTCTCTAATTGCTGATCAATTTGCTGTTGCGAATGTAATGACTGCTCATTAGCTAACATCAATTGATCAATTGATAGATCATGCTGCTCACACAGTGCTAATAATGCTTCAGCATTAGCAAATGGAAATGGAATATGATGATGACGCTCATCAACTTTTTGTGGCCGCTCTGGCTCTAGTAAGAAGCCGCCACCAATCGAATAAAATGTCCGCTGCTGTAGTGACTCACCACTAACATCATAAGCACTAAAGCACATTCCATTCGGATGCTCAGACAATACCGTTGTTAAATTGCAATGAAAATCTCTACCATGTCGATAGTCAATCTGCTTCTGCTGCAACAGGTTAAGATAATGCTGCTGCATTGAAGTATTCATAATATGATCAATTTTGCTCGGATCAATGCTATCTGCCTTATAGCCCTGCCAACCAGCAATAATAGCTTTATCAACACCATGACTATGGGCAGTATGCGCTAGTGAACCAAATAGCTCAACCTTCACCCGTTCGGTTCCAACCAGGAGGTTGTCATCAACCAAACCCTCAGCAAAGCGCTTAGCTGCCCGCATTGGACCAATCGTATGCGAACTTGATGGACCAATACCAATAGAGAACAGTTCAAATAAGCTAATAAACATACGACCACCATATTGAATTAAATTGTTATTATTCAGACATTTCACAACAGCAAAACGCCCACCTATACCTAATTCCCACCACGCTTCAAGTATTGTACAGTGCGCAAAATACCTATTGTTGGTTATATTCTAGCAGAAAAAAACCATCCAGCTAGTGCTTGCCAGGCGCAATAAAATCTTTATAATCGTAGACGTAGTCATAGCCGGAGAGAAAAAAACATGGTACCACTAAACGATCTATTGAAACAGTTACAGCATATTGGCGCAATCAAACATGGACACTTTGTCCTGAAAAGTGGGCGCACTTCATCAATTTATGTTGATCTGCGCGGACTGATCTCTCACCCACAACTGCTACAGATGGCAGGGTTAGCATTATGGGAAAAAAGTAAATCAGAGCAGCCTCAACTGGTGTGTGGTGTTCCCTATACTGCTCTACCCATTGCCACTGCCATTTCGCTACAACAACAACTTCCCATGCTGATGTGCCGCAAAGAGAGCAAACAGTATGGCACTAAAAAGATGGTCGAAGGCGACTTTTCTCCAGGCCAATCGTGCCTATTAATTGAGGATGTCATCACAACGGGTGGCAGTGTGCTAGAAACCGCTGAAAAACTCAAAACCAATGGTGTTAACGTTGAGGACATCGCCGTGATTGTTGACCGACAGCAGGGTGGCCGTGAAGCGATTGAGCAGGCAGGTTACCGTCTACACGCACTGTTTACCCTCTCAGAACTCAGTGAGCAAAAGGAGTAAAATGATGCATAATGTTAAAACTCGCGCCCTCCCCTTTGCTGAACGTGCTGAGCATTGCTATAACCCGACAGCTAAACAACTGTGCCATATTATTGCTGAAAAGCAGAGTAATTTAGCGTTGTCAGCAGATGTGATCCATGCTAATCAACTCTTTAAACTGATTGATCAGGTTGCCGATAAAATCTCCCTATTGAAAACACACATTGATATTATCGAAGACTATACACCCGAAGTCACCGCTGAATTAAAAAAATTGGCTAAGCAGCACAATTTTCTGTTATTTGAGGATCGTAAATTTGCCGACATTGGCAACACTGCCATGCTGCAGTATCAACATGGTATTTATCGTATTGCCGACTGGGCTGATATTACTAACTGCCATCTTTTTCCCGGCGAAGGACTCATTAACGGATTAAAAAAAGTGGGGCTACCAAAAAATCGCGCGCTGCTATTACTTGCTGAAATGAGCTCAGATAATCCTTTCTTCAACGAAAGCCACCGCACTGCAAGTGTTGAATTGGCTAAAAAACATCGCGATTTTGTTATCGGTTTTATCTGTCAACAACGTTTAACTGATGACCCCGCTTTTCTTCACCTTACCCCGGGTGTTCAGTTGAGCAATCCAGGCGATGATCTTGGCCAGCGCTACGTCACCCCTGAAATTGTGATTGGTGAACGTGGCAGTGATATTATTATTGTTGGGCGCGGCATTACGCAAGCAGAGGATCCAGCAAGTGCTGCTGAGCAGTACCGCAGCCAGAGTTGGCAGGCGTACTGCCAATAGCTGCACTGTGCATCAAGGAGGCACTTGCCATGGAGACTGTTACCTCAATTAAAGATTCTCGTGTTGTGCTGGCAAGAGCTTTACAGTCAACACAAGCGCGCCAAGCACAACACAAATGCCTGCTCTATGGGATTGAACAGATTGAGTGGGCACTGCAGTCTTCTATTACTATCGACTACATCTTTACCGAACAGGCGTTACCACAATTTGCTAGTCAACAACAATTACAAGTTTCATCAGGCATTCTGAAAAAAATTAGTGGTACCAGCTATTTAATTCCTTGTCTGGCGGTGGCAACACTGCCGCAACAAACACAATATGACAATGACTTTTTAATTGTACTTGATGGAGTGCAGGACTTTGGCAATATCGGCTCTATTATACGCACTGCTAGTGGCTTCTCGGTCAACCATTTTCTTTTAACTGAAATGCAAACTGACCCTTATCAACGTAAAGTCATAGATGCCTCACGCGGCTTGGTATTTCAAAGCCATTTTAATCACCAACAAACCCCTCAACAGACGATAAAAAAATTAAAACAGCAAGGCTACCAACTCGTCGTCACCTCACCCCATGCGAAAAATTTACAGTCGCAGGCACCGCTATCTCCAGCAAAACCGATTGCTCTCATCATTGGTAATGAAACAGATGGGGTGGCTGAAGACTTTCTAACTGCCGCAGATATCGCTATACAAATCCCCATGAGCCATAATGTTGAATCACTCAATGTTGGTGTAGCGGCAGGTATCTCGATTTATGAACTTAAATTTAAACAGGTGTTACTGATGCTTAAAGAGAAAATTTTTTGCAATACTGGCAGAATGGTCAATGTCACAGCAAAATTAATGCAGATGGCATTCGATCATGAGATTCGCCAGAAAACGGATTTCAGTGGTATGCAGGTTATTCTGTTAATGATTATGCACTGTGATGGCGCGACCTCTCTCAAACAAATTAGCAAAGATATTGCACTCTTTGATGAAGAGCTTGAACAGTTTCTTCAACCATTACGTGACAGTCAGCTTATCACTGCCGATAACGATAGTTATCTGTTAACTTCGGCAGGCGAACGCTTTCTAGCAGAGATCTGGCCAGTCGTGGAACAGAGCCAACAAAAAATTTTCACTGAGTTTACTCAACAGGAGCAGCAGGAGTTAGAACGTTTACTGACAAAACTGCAACAAGGCTGTACAAGCCTATTGAATAATGAATAGCTACCTAGTTTATTGTCGTGTCACGGTTGCAACCAATGTGGCATGCGCTAGAATATGGCCGCTCATTGCCGC
>JANQHY010000266.1 GCA_028282395.1 Gammaproteobacteria bacterium | reverse complement strand
GGATAGCCTCCCCACCACCGCTGCGACACCACTGTTTTGTGCCGGCGTTACAGTCTTTAATGCGCTGCACAGCTGCAATGTTGAAGCAGGAATGCATGTCGGTATTCTTGGCATTGGTGGCCTCGGTCATCTCGCGATTCAATTCGCTGCCGCATTAGGTTGTCACGTGACAGCTTTCTCCTCATCACCCGATAAAGCTGATGACTGTGAGCGTTTTGGTGCCAATCAGTTTATTCTTAGCGATGATGCTAATGCATTAAAAGCACAACATAATAAATTTGATATTATTCTCTCAACAACTGATCGCCCAATTGATTACCTGCCATATCTTGAAGCGCTGACACCGAAAGGCACACTCTGTTTTGTTGGCATGCCTGCCGAACCGATTAATCTAGCAATTTTTCCATTGATTATTGGCCAACGTCGCGTCTGTGGTGCACAATTGGGTAATCGCGCCATGATGGATCAGACATTGGCATTTGCAGCTAAACACGCCATTCATCCGCAAGTCGAAATGCTCGCTATGGCTGATATTAAGTCAGCTGTTGAGCGGATGGCAACGGGATTAGCCCGTTACCGTATCATTCTAACTAACAATAAACTATAACGGAGGACAGACCATGCGTATTCTATTAATTGAAGATGATGAACTTTTAGGTGATGGCCTCTACAATGGCTTAAAGCAGTACCATAATACTGTTGACTGGTTAAAAGATGGCCTTTCAGCAGAGCTAGCGCTACAAACCGAACAGTTTGATGTGGTGGTACTTGATCTTGGCCTACCCGAACTCAACGGTTTACAAGTACTTGCCAATATGCGCCGTGCCGGCAACAGTACCCCAGTATTGATTCTTACTGCGCGCGATACAGTTGAAGATCGTATTAAAGGGCTAGATACCGGTGCTGACGACTACTTAACGAAACCATTTGACCTAGCCGAACTTTATGCCCGCCTCCGCGCGCTTCATCGCCGTTCTGGAGACAACCCTCATCCAGTGATTACCCATTATGATCTCTGCCTCGACCCTGCTGCGCACACCGTCACCCGGGCAGACCAACCGATTAATTTAGCTCGACGTGAATTTATGCTCCTGAAGAAGTTATTAGAGAACCGCGGCCGCGTACTATCTCGTGATGACCTTAACCAAGCGCTCTATGGCTGGGAAGATGAAGTTGACAGCAATACACTCGAAGTACACATCCACAGTTTACGCAAGAAACTTGGCAATGAACTGATACGTACCATTCGTGGCATTGGTTATATGATTGAGAAGGAGTCGTAATGTTATCTATTCGTCGCTTTCTCCTATTTTATCTGTTGATAAGCTTAACGGCTATTCTACTAATTATTGCCGTGCTAAATTTTTATATTAGTAGTCGCGCGATGAGTCACGATTTTGATATGCAGTTAGCGCAAACAACTAATCTGTTAGCAACAGCACTCGATCACCCACTCAATAGTAAAGAGATCGATGCCCTACAACAGGAGTTTAATAACCAACGCTTATTCTGTTTTGATATCCACAATAAAACACGCCATAGAAAACATCTCTTGAAGGAGCAACAGGATGAGTATCAATTTATTGCTTGGGATAGAAATAATCATCTAATCCTCCATTCACCTGGAGCCCCCTCGATTGATTTACCCAAAAAGGCGGGATTCGCCACACTAGAGAAACAAAACCAAGGTTGGCGACTCTACACCACCCATGACAAAATTTCCGGCTTAACCATTACCACTGCCGAAGCCCTATCAACACGACAACAGATCAATCGCACGATTGACTGGGAGACCATCACTATTTTACTTTTAGGCTACCCTGTTCTTGGTCTATTAATCTGGTTAATTGTTGGATATGCACTCCGTAGCGTCAAACTATTAACCGATATGGTATCAAAACGGGCGGCAACAGAATTTGATCCGATCGATACGCATAACATACCGATAGAAATTAGGCCGCTAGTTGAAGCATTGAGTAATCTGTTTGAGCGCCTGCACGAAGCATTTGATCGTAACCAACGGTTTGCTGCTGATGCCGCCCATGAGCTAAAAACTCCTTTAGCAGCGTTAAAAACCCAATTACAGGTTGCCCTGCATGCCAACAATGAAGAAGCGCGCCGGAAAAACCTAGAAAAAGTCGTTATTGGCACTGATCGCTGTAGCCATATTGTTCAACAGCTGCTTGACCTTAGCCGCTACGGGCCAGAAGCCTTGGCACTAGAGAAACGCTGCATTGACCTGACCATTCCAGTTAAAGAGGTAACGGCGCAACTTGCTCCTATTGCACTGAAAAAATCGATTGATATTGCCTAAAAAACCAGCGAGGGTAATAACGATATTTATGGTAATGAGACAGCGCTCGCCATTTTGATTAGAAATCTAGTCGATAATGCTATTCGTTACACACCCAATCACGGCAAAATAATTGTCTCAGTGACGACACAAGATAATCTAGTTATTCTCTCGATACAGGATAGTGGACCAGGCATCGCTCTAAATATACGTGACCGCATATTTGAGCGTTTCTACCGTGTACTCGGCTCAAAAACCACTGGCAGTGGCCTCGGATTAGCAATTGTGAAACAGATTGCTGGACTTCATGAAGCCAAAATTGAACTTGATATTCCTTTGAATGGTAAAGGATTGATTATTAGAGTAATATTCCCTGATACTTCTCAGCAAAATAGTCCCTAGAGGCTTGCCGGAAAAGACGGTTGAAAGATCGGAGATTGCCATGGTAAAATGAAAGCAAGTAAGAGAAGAGAGAGGCGCGACAAATATGATATCACTTGCAGGACATTTGTTAATCGCGATGCCTCATCTTGATGACGACTTCTTCTCACAAGCTGTTATCTACCTTTATAAGCATGATGAGGATGGCGCAGCGGGATTTATTGTCAACAAAACACTTAATGTTAAAGCCAAAGAGCTGCTCGAACTTGAAAATGTCGATATTGAGATCAATGATAATACCTTGATACTTGCTGGTGGTCCGGTAGAGCCTGATCACCTTCTTGCTCTCTATCGCGACATCCCAGCAAAAGAGCCAACACGAACATTTATTATCTCCCAGCAGGAACTATCAACACTTCCTGTTAATAACTTAAATAGTAATATTAACCTTTTTCTTGGTTATTCCCAGTGGCAACCTGCACAGCTCGAGAATGAGCTACAGAACAACTACTGGTTAATCGCACCTGGCAACGACGAAATTATTTATGATGTTCCGCTACCGTATCGCTATAAAACCAGTTTGAAATTAATTGGTGTAGACAGCAGCAAATTGGTTCCAGGCACCGTCGGCCACGCCTAAGAAACGGTGCGAAAATAGTTTACTTGTCCGCGCCACTCTCTTTCTCTTTGGTAGCAAATCCCCAAGTCTGTGCTACAACATATAACGGCCTATTTTTTGACTCTAAATAAATACGTCCAACATATTCGCCAATGATGCCCAACGAAATAAGTTGCACACCACTGACAAATAGAATAACCGTCATTAAGGATGCATAACCAGGGACATCAATACCAATAACTAATGTGCGAATAAAAAGAAATAACCCATACAACAGACTCAATAACGAAATGAAGCAACCGACAATCGTTACCAATTTAATGGGAAAATCAGAAAAAGAGAAAAGTCCATCCAAAGCCAATCGAAATAGTGCTAACGGCCGCCAACGACTCTTTCCCGCCATCACACGTGCTGGCCGATCATAACTCACCGATGTCATACTAAATCCAGGCCAGGAGAGTATCCCTTTCATAAAACGTACGCGCTCTGGCATCTGCTGAATTGCTGCAATAACTTTACGATCCATCAGGCGAAAATCACCACTATTTTTATAGATAGGGCTGTGAGAAATTAGCGACATTATTTTATAAAACCCTTTTGCGCTTATACGTTTAATAAAACCATCTTGATAACGATTTTTTCGCTGTGCTAAAACGACATCATAGCCCTGACGCCATTTCTCTACTAATTCAGGAATAAGCTGAGGTGGGTCCTGCATATCGGCATCGAGGGGAATAACTGCCTCACCTTGACAGTAATGCAATCCTGCTGTCAACGCATACTCTTTACCAAAATTACGCGACAGCTGTAAAACTTTAATCTGTGGGTGTTGCTGACGATATTTTAATAATAGCGCCAAAGTCCCATCACAGCTACCATCATCAACACAGATAATCTCCCAATGATCACTTACACTATTAAGCGCTTCAATGACGTGGGTAAAATAATATTCAAGACTCGACTGCTCATCTTTCATCGGCGTTACCACTGAAAGCTCAACACGCATCACTCACTAAACTCCGCGAATGTGAAACAGTGCGTAAACCAATTCCAGCGAATATCTTAACAGCGGCACAAGAACTTGCGATAACACCCCACTGGCCAAGAGTGCAATAATAATAATGATGCCATAGAGCTCGAGACGATCAAAATAGTAAGAGAGTTTAGGCGGTAGAATATTGGATAGGATTCGCCCACCATCTAGTGGCGGAATAGGCAACAAGTTAAGTAATGCCAACCACAGATTGAGAAAAACCCCAACTCTTGCCATCAACACCACCGGTACAATCCAATTATAATTCTGCTGCTGCCACCCCAACAGCGCCAATTTCAATACGATGGCCCAAAACAGCATCATCAGTAAATTAGCAATCGGACCAGCCAGGGCGACCAATGCCATCATCAGACGTGGCTGCTTGAAGTTGACTGGCGATACCGGCACCGGTTTAGCCCAGCCAAAAATAAAGTTGCCTAATGCCAACAGAATAAGTGGCAAAACAACCGTGCCAATCGGGTCAATGTGTTTGATTGGGTTAACAGTTAAACGCCCCATTAGTTTAGCGGTCTGATCGCCAAAACGCGATGCTACCCAGCCATGTGCCACCTCATGTAGTGTTATGGCAAAAATAAGGGGAACTACCCAGACTGCGATTTTTTGCACAAATGTCATCATTCACCTGCTAAGTTGATTTCTACTCCGTCTTCAGGCATCCTAATCTCTTTGAGGAGAAATGTGAACCATGGGGAAAGATTTTTTACGTGCTATTTGCCTATTGTTGCTGATATTACCGCTATCGGCCAGGGCAACGTGGCAAATTGCCAACCCCTCACGTGGTGCAACCCTGCCGCCCCATAGCGCTGTAACTGGCTATCCTGGACGCTATCACAGCAGAGTAGTCATTTATGTTAAGCGCGGCTACCTCTATAGCAATATCAAGCGCATTGCTCATGAACATGGCTGGGGACTTATTTGGTACCCACGCCACCATTATGCTGTATTCACTCCCGCAGCCTTCAGCGGCGATACATTTATCAATACTATGAGCCGGCTATTAAGCCACTACCCCCTTGTAGTGACCTATCGGGTAGACGGCCAGACTCATACAAAATTTATGATTGTTCGACCGATAAAACCTCATCATTAAAGGACACTATTATGTATCACCCATGGTTGGAACTTGCTATTTTCGCCATTAAAACAGTGATTATTCTTTTTGCCATTGCTATGTTACTGTTGCTATTCTTCTCCCTACTGGCGCGCGGCAAAATAAAACCGAAAAACAGAATCTCTATCGACAATATCAATGAGCGCTATCGTGAGCTAGCAAAAACACTACAACAGGAGGTCCTGTCGAAACGCCAGCTGAAGCAGCAAAAACGCACCCATAAAAAGACTCACAGCAAAAAAGCGCGTAAAAAAACCGATAAACCTCGGATTTTTGTACTTACCTTCAAAGGCGATAGTCGTGCCAATGATGTCGAACTCCTACGCCAGGAGATCACCATGCTATTAACCACTGCCCGCACAAAAGATGAAGTTGTATTACAGCTGGAAAGCGGTGGTGGGATGGTGCATACCTACGGCCTAGCAGCATCACAACTGCAACGCATTCGTGATCGCAATATCCCTTTAACCATTGCTGTCGACCGCATTGCTGCTAGCGGTGGCTATATGATGGCTTGTGTTGCCGACAAAATTCTTGCTGCTCCATTTGCTATAATCGGCTCCATCGGTGTGCTGGCACAGATTCCCAACTTTCACCGTTTTTTACAAAAACATCACATCGATTTTGAGCAGCTGACTGCAGGAAAATATAAACGCACCTTGTCAGTTTTCGGCAATAATACCAAAGCACAACGAGAGAAAATGCAACAAGAGTTAGAGGTTGTCCATCAGGATTTTATCGATTTCATTAAAGAACATCGGCCGCAAGTCGATAGCGAAAAAATTGCTACCGGCGAATACTGGCTTGGCCAACAAGCCAAACCGTTACAACTGGTTGATGAATTAATCACTAGTGATGATTATCTTCTCCAGGCCAGTGAGAAAGCAGATATTTTTGCAATTACCAGCCACAGGAAAAAACGCCCACTGGAACGCTTTATCGGTGCAGCGCATGGAAAGTGGCAACAACTTACTCAGGGAGAACACCCTATTTATTGACTGGATACGTGAATATTATTTATGGCAGGACAACACCAACACAGCTCTTCACTCACCTCATCAAAAGCATTGTTTATTACCACTGCACTGATCTCCTTCTTTGCTGTAGCGGAAGCGCTGGGTGGCTGGTGGACCAATTCACTGGCC
>JANQHY010000146.1 GCA_028282395.1 Gammaproteobacteria bacterium | reverse complement strand
TTCAAGAGCCCGGCAATTTTACCGCCGAGTGCTTTTGCTGCCCAGCCTAGGTGTGTCTCCAATACCTGCCCAATGTTCATCCGTGATGGTACACCTAATGGATTGAGAACAATATCAACCGGCGTGCCATCCTCAAGGAAGGGCATATCTTCGACTGGTACCACGCGTGAAATCACACCTTTGTTACCATGACGACCTGCCATCTTATCACCAGGCTGAATACAGCGCTTGACTGCCAAATAAACTTTAATGACTTTCAGCACACCCGGAGCAAGATTATCGCCTGCAACAATTTTATCCGTATGGCGCTTCAATTTTGCCTCATACTCTTTATGAAATGATTTCAATCGGTTATGAGAAGCTTCTAATGTTTTGTTTAACTCATCATTCTTAAGGCGAATCTCAAACCATTGCTGTTTCGGCAGTTTAGCAAGGTAATCTTTGGTAATTTTACCACCCGCTTTTAATCCGCTTGGACCACCCGCAGCAACACGATTCAATAATAGACTTTCAACACGTGAGTAGAGGCCATTTTCAAAAATACGCTGTTCATCATCAAGATCTTTACGTACTTTAAGCAACTGCTCCTCTTCAATTTTCAGTGCACGGCTATCTTTTTTCACACCATCGCGGGTAAAGACTTGAACATCAAGAACGGTACCACTGACACTAGTTGGTACACGTAATGAAGTGTCTTTGACATCTAGCGCTTTCTCACCAAAGATGGCACGCAATAATTTCTCTTCTGGCGTTAGTTGTGTTTCACCTTTTGGTGTTACTTTACCAACCAAAATATCACCCGTTTTTACCTCGGCACCAATATAAACAATACCGGTTTCATCCAGTTTAGAGAGTGCCGCTTCACCAACGTTAGGAATATCAGCAGTGACCTCCTCTGCACCTAATTTGGTATCACGTGCAACACAGGTTAACTCTTGAATATGAATAGTCGTGTAACGATCTTCTTGAACAACGCGCTCTGAAATAAGAATCGAATCCTCAAAATTATAGCCATTCCACGGCATGAAGGCGACTAATAAGTTCTGCCCCAATGCTAACTCACCCAGATCTACACAGGGACCATCAGTCAAAATATCGCCTTTAGCAATATGTTCGCCCTGTTTAACGATAGGCCGTTGGTTAATGCAAGTGTCATGATTTGAGCGCGAGTACTTAGTTAGATTATAAATATCTACACCAACTTCATCACCTGCCATTTCATCTTCGTTAACACGCACAACAATACGCGTTGCATCAACTGCTTCAACAATACCTCCGCGCTTAGCTACCATAACAACACCGGAGTCCGCTGCGACAGTACGCTCCATACCTGTACCAACTAACGGTTTTTCCGCATGCATGTTTGGCACTGCTTGGCGTTGCATATTTGAACCCATCAATGCCCGGTTAGCATCATCATGCTCAAGGAAAGGAATTAATGATGCTGCCACCGAGACAATCTGTTTCGGCGATACATCAATAAATTCGACTTTATCAACAGTGCTAAAGGTAAATTCACTCTTAAATCGGCAAGGAACCAGTTCATCTGTTAAATTATTCTTACTATCAACTGCGGCATTCGCCTGGGCAATCATATACAGCCCCTCTTCAATAGCTGATAGATAGACTATTTCATCAGAAACTTTACCGTCTTTGACACGGCGATAAGGCGTTTCAATAAAACCGTGGTGGTTGATTTTAGCGTACGCCGCCAATGAGTTAATCAAACCAATATTTGGTCCCTCAGGTGTTTCAATCGGACACATTCGTCCATAGTGAGTTGGGTGAACATCACGCACCTCAAAGCTAGCACGTTCACGGTTTAAGCCCCCAGGACCTAGTGCTGAAATACGCCGCTTATGGGTAATTTCAGAAAGTGGATTGACCTGATCCATAAATTGCGACAACTGACTTGAGCCAAAAAACTCTTTCACAGCAGAGAAAATCGGCTTGGCATTAATTAAATCCTGAGGCATCAGGTTGTCAGAATCCGCTAAGCTTAAACGCTCTCTGGCTGCTTTCTCAACACGCATTAAACCGATACGGAATTGATTCTCAAGCATCTCACCAACACTACGTACACGTCGGTTACCCAAGTGATCAATATCATCAACTGTATCTTTACTATCACGAATAGCAATCAATACTTTTAATACATCGACAATATCCTCTTTGCTCAGTGTATTCGGCCCTTCATTGTTATCTCGGCCAACACGGCGGTTAAATTTCAGCCGCCCTACTGCAGAAAGATCATAACGCCCTTCGGTGAAAAAGAGGTTCTTAAATAGATTCTCAGCAGCCTCTTTAGTCGGTGGCTCACCAGGACGCATCATGCGATAAATTTCTACCAATGCTTCAAGCTCTGTCCGCGTTGGATCAACATCTAAAGTCGTTGAAATATAGGAACCGCGATCAAAGTCATTGACATAAAGTGTTTCAAAACTCTCAACACCTGCCTCTTTAAATTTCTCTAACAGCTCCGACGTTAGTTCACTATTTGCTTCCGCTAATACTTCGCCACTTGATTGATCAATTACCGCTTTCGCCAAGCGTTGGTCTAATAAGTAATCCGCTGGAACTTCTAATGTTTTAATATTTGCTTTCTCTATCGCACGGGTATGACGAATAGTAATCCGTCGACCCTCCTCAACAATGACATTTTTACCATCTTTAATGGTGAATGCTGATATATTTCCACGCAATCTTTCCGCTATTAAATCAAGAATAAATGCTCCATCTTTATTAATATGGTAGAGGTTATTATCATAAAATAGCTCTAGTATCTCTTCAACACTATAGCCTAACGCACGTAATAGAATTGTCGCGGGTAGTTTACGTCGACGATCAATACGGATAGCAATATTATCTTTTATATCAAATTCGAAATCGAGCCAGGAACCACGATAAGGGATAATACGTGCTGAGAAAAGTAATTTACCAGAAGAGTGCGATTTACCACGGTCATGATCAAAAAAGACACCAGGCGAGCGGTGTAATTGCGATACAATAACGCGAGGCGTACCATTAATAACAAAACAACCAAACTCTGTCATCAGAGGAAGGTCGCCAATATAAACTTTCTGCTCTTTAATATCTTTTACTTTACGATTGCTTGCTGTGCTCTCTTTATCATAGAGGGTGAGACGCGTTTTAATACGTAGCGGTGCACCATAAGTTAATCCACGTGAGCGACACTCTGTCACATCAAATAGTGGCTCATCCAACTCATAGTCAATATAATCAAGTCTGGCATTACCCGAATAGCTCTCAATAGGAAAAACTGAGCTAAAAACCGCATGAACTCCACCCTGTTCACGCTCCTTAGGTGAAGCATTCAAAGGTAAAAAATTATTATAGGAGTCAATCTGTACCTTCAATAAAGCCGGGGGCTGCATAACGGTTGGTAATTTACCAAAATTCTTACGAAACCGTTTTTTGATAGTATTGGAAACAGTTTGCATAGCTCAACCTCTACTGTTAAATTTCAAGCCTCTCTAAAAGCTATCAGTGACAAATTGTGACGCCACAGCGCCACTCAAAAAAGATGCTAACCACCGACGCACAGAAACCTGCGCGGCGATGGTCATCACAACGATTTTTGCATCTTGACAAATAAACAACGCCAATAGCTGAGAAATTTTTTTCAGTATTTGCGTGTTCATTCTAATCCTTGTGCTGAAATTACTTAATTTCAACTTCAGCACCAGCCTCTTCAAGCTGCTTCTTGAAATTTTCACAATCCTCCTTGGAGACTGCTTCTTTTAATGGCGCTGGAGCTTTTTCAACCAAATCCTTCGCCTCTTTCAGGCCAAGCCCAGTGATAGCACGAACAACTTTAATCACTGCAATCTTATTGCCGCCAAAGCTCTTCAGTACTACATCAAATTCAGTCTTCTCCTCTGCTGCAGCTGCTTCACCGCCAGCTGCTGGACCTGCTGCAACTGCAACGGGCGCAGCAGCAGAAACACCAAATTTGTCTTCCATCATCTTAATCAATTCAACAATATCCATTACACTCTTTTCAGAGATTGCATTCAAGATATCCTCATTCGTCATTGTTGCCATTGTCATTTACCTCACTCTATTCAAATTAAACGTTTAAAAAAATTAATACCTAAACTAAGCTGCCTCTTTCTGGTCTTTCACTGCAGCAATAACACGAACCAGCTTCGCCTGTGGCTCTGCTAGTGTACGTACCATCTGCGTAATGGGCGCCTGCATCACTGATAACAGCATTGAGAGTGCTTCATCGCGAGTCGGTAATTTCGCCATGGCCTCCAATGATGTTGCAGGTAGCAGTTGTCCATCAATTGACAGTGCTTTTACCTCAAGATTTTCATGCTCCTTAGCAAATTCACGCACTAACCTTGCACCAGCTCCCGGCTCTTCGTTAGAAAAAGCTAGAACTAGCGGCCCAGTTAATGCCTCATTTACACAGGCAAAATCGGTACCCTCAAGCGCACGTTTAGCTAAGGTATTGCGGACAATCTTCATGTAGATTTTGGCTTCACGGGCTTTAGCTCGCAACTCAATCATCTCTGCTACAGTTAAACCACTGTAATCAGCAATGACAAGTGACAGCGCTTCACTAGCTGCTTGCGAAACTTCAGCGACGATTGCCTTTTTATCTTCCAATGCTAATGCCACTACAATCCCCTCTTTACTTTATATGTGTGTCACCACACGTTACCAACATCCCCTCCAGGTTTATCCTAGAAGGCCCATTGGCGACACCTAATTCAGTATCGCCGTCTGCGTAGGCTAACCTTACGGCTAATTAAACACTATGTGCCTACGGTCTCTGACAGCCGTCACAGCACAATTAAATGCTGCTTCGTTGTCAAAATTCTTAATCTCTCCCCTACAGTGAATTACTCACTATCATTAATCCTACAAAAGCCTTGCTACTACCAGCAAGGCTATCTATATCTAAACATTCAAGGCGGCAAAGTTTACTAGCATTCCCGGCCCCATTGTTGTCGATACAGTCACCCGCTTCATATAAATTCCTTTTGCAGAAGTCGGACGTACCCGTTTAATTTCCGTTAACAAGGCAATTAAATTCTCTTTTAAATCTTCAGGCGAAAAGCTGACATTACCTAATTTACAGTGAACAATACCACTTTTTTCTGTACGGTAACGAATCTGCCCCGATTTGGCATTTTTTACCGCTGTAGCAACATCATCAGAAACTGTGCCAGTTTTCGGGTTCGGCATTAAGCCACGTGGACCTAGTACACGACCCAATTGACCAACTAGACGCATCGCATTAGGTGTGGCAATCAACAGATCAAAATCCATCTCCCCTTTCTTAATTGTCTCAGCTAAATCCTCAAAGCCGATAATATCCGCACCTGCTTCTTTTGCTGCATCAGCCTGAGCGCCTTGAGCAAATACTGCTACTCTAACTGTCTTACCTGTTCCTTTAGGTAATACCATGGCACCGCGAATCATTTGATCCGATTTTTTAGGATCAACGCCAAGTTGAATTGCTACATCAACACTTTCAACAAATTTAACTGACGACAGCTCTTTTAATAGCGCAAAGGCTTCTACTGACTCATAAATTTTACCTGGCTCAACTTTTTCGTTAATCGCTTTCTGTCTTTTACTTATTGCTACAGTCATTAGGCTTCTACCCCCTCAACTTCAACGCCCATACTGCGTGCAGTACCAGCAATTGTACGGATGGCAGCTTCAAGATCGGCTGCAGTAAGGTCAGCCATCTTTGCATTGGCAATCTCTTCAAGCTGTGCCCGTGTTAATTTACCCACCTTATCACGATTGGGAACCGCACTCCCCTTGGGCAGAGCAAGAGCTTTCTTAATCAGCGCTGATGCCGGCGGTGTCCGGGTGATGAAGGTGAAACTACGATCAGCATAGACAGTAATCACTACCGGAACTGGTAGCTCTTTGTCCATCTTCTGGGTTTTATCATTAAATGCCTTACAGAACTCCATGATATTAACACCATGCTGACCCAAGGCGGGACCGATTGGCGGGCTAGGATTTGCCGCGCCTGGCTTAATCTGTAGCTTAATTAAGCCACTGACTTTCTTTTTTGGCTTTGCCATATTATTACCTCTCTTTTAATGAGTGCAAACGCCTTGCGGCTCCTCATACTCTAGTAATGACCATTATCTCTACCGGTATCATATTACCTTACTACCGAACCTTCCGTATATACAGTAATCTCTACCAAAATGCAACTATGTTTTTTCAACTTGGCTAAATTCCAATTCAACTGGGGTTGAGCGCCCGAAAATAAGCACCGCCACACGGAGACGATTCTTATCGTAGTTAACCTCTTCAACCATACCATCGAAATCAGCAAACGGCCCATCAATAACACGCACCACTTCACCCACTTCAAACAATACTTTCGGCTTCGGACGATCAGTTCCTTCTTCAATGCGATTTAAAATAACATCTACCTCTTTATCAGAAATCGGCGTTGGATGACCGCTACTACCACCAATAAAGCCTAATACTCGCGGCACTGAGCGTACTAGGTGCCAGGTTTCATCATTCATAACCATCTGCACTAGAACATAACCGGGGAAAAATTTTCTATCGCTACGCCGTTTCTGGCCAGCACGAACCTCAACCACCTCTTCGGTCGGAATAACAATTTCACCGAATAGTGCTTCAGCTTTTTTCAGCTTCACCCGCTCAATAATTGCGCGTTTAACAAATTGCTCAAAGCCGGAGTAGGCATGAATTACATACCAATGCAGTTTCTGTTCGCCCGCCAATGTCTGATTATTACTCTCAGAATCTTTTCTATCGTCTGACATTCATTACACCTCTTGCCCAATAAGCAGGCCAACTAACCATAAGAAAAGCTGGTCAAAAATAAAGATCAATATTGCTGAAATACACACCATCAGTGCAACAATCAGTGTCATCTGCAAAGTAGCTTGCCGTGTTGGCCAAGTGACGCGTCTAATTTCATTACGCGCCTCTTTAGCATAACGCCAAAACTGCCGACCTTTGGTTGTTTGCACCGCAACAAACAGCATAACAACCATAAGCAGTAGCCAAGCTGCTGAGCGCAATGAGGGAGAAATTTTGACAAAATAGAGATCACCAGCAATACCGGCCACCGCTAATAACAGTACCAGACCCCATTTCAGCAGGTCAAAACGGCTACGCTCCGGAGCCTGCAGTTTTTGGGGCGGTTTTGCTATCTTTTTAGCCATACTCAATACTTTCCCACTCTACTTCTTATCAGCAATATTGCTTCGTTAACCCTGGCAGGCCAGGAGGGAATCGAACCCCCAACCTACGGTTTTGGAGACCGTCGCTCTGCCAATTGAGCTACTGGCCTAACCATCTTCAACGAAGAAACTCTTACCATATGATCTCTAAACGACCTATTATTCGCTTACTCAATAATCTCCGAAACGACACCGGCACCAACCGTATGGCCGCCTTCACGTATCGCAAAACGTAATCCCGCTTCCATCGCGATCGGCGCTATCAATTCC
>JANQHY010000076.1 GCA_028282395.1 Gammaproteobacteria bacterium | reverse complement strand
AGTGCACGGCTATAACGGCTATGTTGCCAAATTGAACGCAGCAGTTGAATGAGAGCTAACAATATTGCTAATGAGAGTAACAACACGCTAACTGCTAATATAACCACAGCAACATGACCTGGAAAAAACACTGCAGTCAGGTAACCAAAGCGTGAACCCGGATAGAGCCATTGATTCGCTGTCAATGTCGCTAGCGTTGCCAATGCCCATAACGATAAAATAAGCCGTCCATAGTTGACACCATCCCAGGCAAAAAGTTTACTCACCCCACGTGCGACTGCCCAAATAGCCACAACTAAAAGTAGATTTAATGCAATTTGCCACAACCAGAATTCAGCTACCGCCATCCATAAACCAGTTGGCGCAGCAATGTGATAACTTGCCACCACCGTAGCAAGAAAATAGTGCATATTATTATGCAATAGATAACCGCTTTCTGTCACGATTAATGCGAACTGCATCATCAATAGGTAAGGAAACCAGACACTGCTATTTTTTCTGTTAGTTGTTTTCACCATTATTCTCTGTTGTGATACAATTATTTTTGTTTAGCTATCTTACCACCCACACGCATGAAACCAAATCAAAAAATAGGCCAACTGGCAGAAAACTTCGCCTGTTGCTATCTTCAGCGTCATGGCTTGCGCCTACTTCAACGTAATTATGCGACACGCTTTGGTGAAATTGATCTTATCATGCGCAGAAAATCATTATTAATTTTCGTTGAGGTACGTCTGCGCAATCACCCCCACCTTGTCAATGGTAAAGAGAGCGTTGATTACTTTAAACAACAACGCCTAATTAAAGCTGCTCAACACTATCTACAATCACAATGTAATTATTCAAGCATTTTACAATTGCAAAGCATCTGTTACTACCAACACACGTGCCGTTTTGATATTATGGATTTGCAAAATCGTGGGGGGAGCTTTAAAGTAGACTGGATCAAAAACGCGTTTGAATTAACTGAGTAGTGACTAAATGGATGATATAGAACAGATTAAAAACCATATTGCTGACAGCATTGCTGTCAAACAGCTGGTTAGCGAACAACTGGCGCAACCGCTGCTAGCTGCCGGAGAATTAATGGTCGATGCACTACGTAATCACAACAAAATCTTAACTTGTGGCAATGGTGGCTCCTCCTGTGACGCACAACATTTCTCTTCTGAACTACTCAACCGTTTTGAACCAGGACGACGACCCAATGATGAATCACTGGCCGCGATAGCACTGACCGCCGATATGGCAACATTGACTAGTATCAGCAATGACTACGGCTTTGATGAGATATTCTCTAAACAATTACGTGCGCTCGGTCAACCTGGTGATGTGCTGTTAGCTATTTCAACCAGTGGTAATTCGGCAAATATCCAACATGCCATTGATACAGCACACCAACAAGCTATGCGCATTGTCGCATTAACAGGCAATCAGGGAGGCAAAATTGCCGCACAACTTCATGATGATGATGTGATGCTGTGCGTCCCTGCAACAGTGACTGCAAGAATACAGGAGAGTCATCTGCTGATGATTCATTGTCTCTGCGATCTTATTGATCGCAAGTTGTTTGATGGAGATCAATAAATGTTACGGATAATAAAAATAGGGCTGCTGCTATTGCCGTTATCGCTACCGCTAGCCGCTTGCACAACAGCTATCGGAGCTGCGACATCAGGTACTCAAGCAATTTATGATCGCCATGCCATACAAAACGACCTGAACAATTACGGTATTGCTAATAGTATTGAATCACAGCTGCGTATAGATCCTGCCTTTAAAGGCAGTAATATCCACGTCAGCTCTTTCCATTACGAGGTGCTGCTAGTTGGCACAACTACCTCTACCGAGTTACAAGAGAAAGCTGCTAAAATCGCTGCCCATTATAATAATGTTAATTATGTTTACAATTTCATCACTGTTGGCCCAGCTGAAACTGGCCAAAATAGTATCTATGACGCCTGGCTAACCAGTAAAGTCAAAGCAAAAATCATTGCCCAAGCAAAAATCTCCCCAAGTGATGTTAAAGTCATCACGGAAAACCGAACAGTCTATCTGATGGGCTATGTTACCCTGCGTGAAGCAAAAATTGCTATTAATACCGCGCGTTATACCGAAGGTGTTGAGCATGTGGTGACTATTTTCAAATACATCACTTACTCAACAACCCCTCCATCAGACAGTAATGGCTAATTAAGTGATTGGGGTTCGCCATGACAAGGGCTCGAATCTATCTGAATAGCTATAGTGTCAAAGGCTCCACACCATGTTATAATGCCTGCTGGCGCTAAGAATTTAACCTGGATATTGCATGAGCAGTGAGACGATTATCTATGAACAACCACTCAATGAGTTAATTCGTGCCGCATTGCGCTTTGAGTACCTCTTCAAACAGCTCGATCACTGTCTGGTACATCTATCGCCACAAGAGAGCGCTGAAATTATTCTTGCTTATATTATCAATATTATTGATCTATTTGATCGTCCAGATTTGAAATCAAAGCTGACTAAAGAGTTCCATCGCCATAAAATTACTCTGTCGCGACTCTCAACAATGCCTGGCGTTAATCAACAACTACTGCAGAAACTACTTGATGAGCTTCAGTCCCTCTCTGACTATCTACTTAGCACCCAAGGCAAAATTGCTCAACCTCTGCGTGAAGACCCATTCATCATCAATATACGTCAACACTTTGCCTACCCAGGTGATTGCAGCGTTGATTCGCCACTCTACCATTACTGGCTTAATCAACCAGCAGCGCAACTTGACGAGCAGATTTATGGCTGGCTCGATAGCCTGGCTAAGCCACGTTCAGCAATTGATTTATTACTTAAGATCGCCCGCCAAAGCAGTCAACTACAACCGGTTGAAGCTGAGAAAGGCTTCTACTATAAAAATCTTGATGCTTCGCTACCCTGGCAAATGGTCCGTGTGGCAATTGAGAAGGATCGGTTATTCTATCCAGAAATCAGTGCTGGCAAACATCGCGTTAGTGTCCGTTTTATCGCTAGCAGCGATGATGAAGAGGGGGATAGCAGAGGAAAACAGACCGATAAAACTATCCCTTTTGAATTAAGCTGCTGCACACTTTAATTTGCAATAGCCCATTGAGAAAGAGAGACAGAGCAGCTGCTGTTATCCAAACAACTGCTCTGCACCATAGCTCTTTTACGATTGAAAAGCACTGATAAGCGTTGGCACCGCTTTGCTTTGAAAATCGGGATCAAGAGCTACTTTTTCGCCCTCAACTTGAATCAGTTCATCACGAATATTTAATAAACCTTGCTTGAATTTAGCTTCTACATCAATAAATTTACTTGCCGCAGTAATTGCACCACCAGACTGCAATTTAACTGCCTCCCATAGTGGATTAATAATGATACTATTATATTTTTCATTATCTTGAACATCAGACGGTTTAAGATCTTTGAATGTTTCCAACTTCTCGGTAATGCCGCTACCAACAGTCTCTTCAAGCTTACTGATTGCTGTTTTTATTGCTTTCTCTTTAAGTTTTCCGATCATAATTTAATTCCACCTTTTATTATTAATTAATACCTTCCTGTTGTTTGCTTGTTTAGCAAAATGCCTTATTAGCTAACCATCGATGATGGTAAAACCATTATCCTTTATCTTTAACAGAGACATAATATATTAGATTACAATCTATGTCTATTTAGGACTACTATTGAATATAGAATTATTGAACTTAGTTGGTCCCAACACAAAAATTCATTGTGCTATAGAGTGTTATAAAAAAAGGCCTGGTTATTACCAGGCCTTTTTTAGTAAAACTAAACTACAGCATTATGCTAACGGCAACCGTTTTTCATTTTCCAGCCATAAATCAAGACCGTACTGCTTAAGCTTTTTGTGGAAAGTCGTACGGCTAATACCCAATAGTTTTGCCGCTTGCAACCGGTTAAAACGAGTATAACGTAAAACCGTCTTAATCAGTGGGATCTCAACTTCATTCAGTACCATTTGATAAAGATTTGACGCTGGCGCATTACCCAATTGGGAAAAATAGCTCTCCATTGCCATCTCAACACTTTGTCGAAGTAATTGTTTCGGTGCCGCTGCGTCGCGATCATTCTCACTTTTATCATTTAAACACTGCATAAGCTCAGTCAACGTTATTTGTCGTGTTATTTGCAAGTTTTCCATCGTCTTTTTTCCTCTTAACCTAATTCAAGCACTATACAACCCTGCGGGGTAACAATAGTCCGGTTTCCCTGCCAGGTCCTTACCAAAATTTTGCCCGCACAGAAAGCGCCTCTCATTGCTGAGAAGGAGATGTTCCTACAGCGGAATTTGCTATTCTACACTAACCGCGTTCAAAATCACAACAGAAAATTCCACTTTTTTGACATCTGTTGACAAAATTTAACCACTCTCTTGAATATAACTGCTTGAGAAGCGCTAGGGATTATGGAAGAATGGCTCTATTATACCAACGTAGGCAGGTAGTTCAATGACAGATATAATAGATGTTGCGGCATTGCAACAAACTTTGCGCCATTTTGATAGCATACGTGATTGGCAACAATTCCATTCCTTGAAAAATCTTGCTATTTCAGTTGCTTGTGAGGCTGGCGAGCTTCTTGAGCTTTTCCAATGGCTATCTAATGAGGAGATCGATGCCGCGACCAGCAAAGCAGAGTTTAAGCAGGCCGTTGGTCATGAAATTGCTGATATTATTATGTATATGATGCGAATCAGTGATAAGTTAGACATCAACCTTAATCAAGTTATCGCTGATAAAATCACTATTAACCAACGCCGCTACCCTGCAGAGCGCGTAAAAGGCAGCGCCAAAAAGTACAGTCACTATTAACCTTATGATTTTTTCTATAAAAAAATCATTGACTTTGCCCATGTTTAAGAGTAAACTGAAGTGGGCTAGTTTTATTTTCGGAGAAACATCATGTCAAACATCGTAACATCCGTGTTGATTGTCGATGACCATGATCTTGTCAGAGAAGGACTCCGTCAGCTATTCGACCACGTTCCCGACATTGAAATCGTCGGCGAAGCCAATACCGGTGAACAAGCGGTACAATTTGTCCGCAAAACCCGGGTGGATGTGGTATTGATGGATCTTAATTTGCCAAGAATGAGTGGCCTTGAAGCAACACGACGCATTCTTACGGCACGACCAGGCATCAAAATCCTGGTATTAAGTGCTTATGAGGATGAAATTCGTTCAGCGCGTATACTCCATACCGGTGCGTTGGGCTATATCACTAAAGAGAGCAGTCCGGATGAGCTGATTAAAGCTATTCGGCAAGTGGCTACTGGCAAGCGTTACATTAGTGAGCGCATTGCTAAACGGTTAGCTGTTAGTCGCTTTTCAGCTAATGAGCCATCACTGTTCGAACAGCTGTCTGATCGCGAAATTGAAGTTATGCTAATGATTGTTAGAGGCAAAGGTAGTGCTGAAATAGCAAGAGAGTTGCATCTTAGCCCGAAAACAGTCAATTGCTACCGTTATCGTTTACTAAAACAGCTGAATGTTACCAATGAAGTTGAATTAACCTACCTGGCTGCGCGCTGTGGGTTAATCGATTTGCCTGTAAAGGGCAAACAACCGGAAGAGCAAGCAGGGCAGAATGGAGAGTAGCTCTGCGACAAAAAAATGATTATACTCGACATTATGGATTAGTGTCAGAATAATAAGAGATGATTAATTGTTGTGATCTTGCCGTTGAATTCGGCGGCAGATATCTATTTAAAAATGTTACGCTTAATCTGCTTCCCAACCATCGCTATGCGATTGTTGGCGCTAACGGTAGCGGCAAATCAACGTTACTAAAACTGCTAGCGGGAGAAGAGGCGCCTAACCATGGCACGATTGAGTATGCTAAACGACTAACTGTTGGAATGCTGCGTCAGGACCACTTCCGTTATAAAACGGCTTCCGTCATTGAGGTAGTGGTTGCTGGCAATGCACCGCTGGCTGAAGCATTACATGCCAAAGAACAAATTTTGGCACAAAGTGATATTAGCGAACAACAGTGTTATCGTCTTGCTGAACTTGAAGAGACTATTTCAGCACTGGATGGTTACACCGCCACCTATCGCGCAGAAAAAATTCTTAAAGGGCTAGGAATCCCTGATAGTGCTCATCATGGTCCATTAGAAGCACTATCTGGTGGCTACAAACTCCGTGTACTATTAGCACAATCACTATTCCAGAATCCCGATATCTTATTATTAGATGAACCAACCAATCACCTTGATATTGTTAGTATCGCCTGGCTGGAATCATTCTTACAAACAGAATACAAAGGGTTACTGCTATTCGTCTCACATGACCGTGAATTTATTAATGGCAGCGCCACGCATGTACTTGATATCGACTACGGTGAAATTACCCTGTATCCGGGCAATTATGACGAATTTCTAGGTAAGAAAGAGGAGATATTACTACAGAAAGAGCATGAGCTCACCCACAAAAAACAGCAGATCGCATCAATGCAAACCTATGCTGACAGATTTCGCGCCAGTCCAAGCCGCTCTAAACAGGCACTGGCACGACTTAAAATGATTGATCGTATTGAACTACCTGAAATTGGCACCAGCTCACGGCGCAGTCCCGCATTTCATTTCAACCCAGGACGACAAAGTGGCAAACAGGTACTCACTGTTTCCGCACTATCAAAATCATTTTCACAACGGTCACTGTTTCAGGGTGTAAATTTTGACCTTTACCGCGGACAAAAATGTGCGATTGTTGGCGCTAACGGAATTGGCAAATCGACAATCATTAAGATCCTTCTCGACTGCTTACCTAGCGATCATGGTAAATTCAATTGGAGTGACACAACGTCGGTTGGCTACTTTCCACAAAATTTTCATGATCTACTTGACCCTGAACAATCACTCATTAACTGGTTATGTGAATCAGCTAATATTGATGACATCAGCGCCAGAAAAGTATTAGGAAAAATGCTATTTTCTGGTGATGATATTAATAAAAAGATTTCTGTACTCAGTGGCGGCGAGTGCGCGCGGCTAATCTTTGCCAAATTAATTGCTGAGCAACATAATGTCCTCGTACTCGATGAACCAACTAACCATCTTGACCTTGAGTCAATCGAAGGATTAGCAACAGGATTAGCACAATTCTCTGGCACTATCTTATTTGTCAGCCACAATCGTTACTTTGTTCAGCAACTCGCATCATCACTGATTGTCATGACGCGCAGCCATGTTGAGTGCTATCCCGGCACCTATCAGGAGTTTGTTGCCAAAGTTGGCAATGACTATTTAGCTGAGTCATGAAGCCAGCTGCGCGCAAATCTGGATTAATCAATGCCAGCTCCATTCTAATCATCGCGCTCTTTTCACTCGACCTTTATAACCCCTCATTACCTTCAATGATGCACAACTTGCATGTCAGTTACTCAGCCATTCGCGCTATTGCCGTAACATTTCTGCTTGGCATGGCATTGTCGCAACCCTTCTTCGGCTCATTTTCCGACCAATTTGGTCGCAAGCCAGTTGCACTTGCAGCATTGATGCTACTTCTAGCAGCAAACCTGGCCACGACTATGGCAGAGAACATCACGCAACTATTCATGCTACGTTTTGTTGCGGGTCTTGGTGCCGGGGGTTGCCTAGTCATTGCACGGGCGATTTTATGTGATATCTCGCCAAACAAAAAACTACTCACACAGGCATTAACAACCGTCACCATTGGCGCACAAATTTCACCTGCCTTTGCGCCCGTGATAGGCGGCTATGTTGAACAGTATTTTACCTGGCGTGACAATTTCCTACTCTTAACGATCATGACACTATTGGTACTACTAGTTTTCGCTGCTATTTTTCGTGAAAGTCACCATAATTTAACTAAAATGCATTTTCATATACTCAAGAAGAGTTACTGCCAGCTACTAATTAAAAGTCCGCAATTTGTCTGTTACAGTTTGCTATCCGGTATCAACTACAGTCTCTTTATTGGCTATTGTACTATTTCACCACTGCTCTACCAACAAGCGTTGTTACTCTCTCCTGCGGAAAATGGTCTGACCTATATAATCGTTTTCATTGCCGTCTTCTTTGGCTCATTAACACTGCGTCGTGTTATTCATGACACATCGAGCTATTTATCACTACTCTGGTTAACGAATATTCTCTATCTATTACTCTTTGCATTAATGTGGCTGTTGGGCAAGCATTACTTTTCTTTACCGGTATTGCTCATGTTTGGTTTTCTTATCCCTTTTCTCGGTGGGTTCTCCGCACCAGTGATGGCATCCATCGCACTACAACAACTCAAAAAGGAAAATAGTGGCATTGGCAGCTCGAGCTACGGTATGATAAAAATGTTAACTACGGGTATTTTCACGGCACTGTTTCTCCATATTCACGTCAGCAATTTAATGCAGCTGGCATACTTATTCCTTATGATTAGTGGCGCTATGGTACTAATCACCATCGTCGCTAGCTGTATTTCAACAAGAGTACCAAGCGAGTAATAAATCGTCTCAACTTGTCCACACACTCCAGGGAATAAGCACCAGAACTGTTAGCAACTACGGCACGATGCGATGCAAAGCATCACCGCTTTCTCTACGCCTCATTCTCGATCAATATATTCTCCAACAGTAATGTATCAAGGTAAGCGGTAATACTGATAATCTTGTCATGATTAAATTTTATAATCCAACAATACTCATTATTATATTGATTACCACTTTTAGCTTTTCCTTCACCACACAGCTCAACAATAAGCGTATCATTAATAATATAGCTATTTACGATATGCATTTTCCAGACAGGTAATAGAACTTTACCAAGACGATCAAATGCCTGACTAAAATAAACTTCCTTGTCGGTATAGGTTTTCGATAATACGCCGCTACCTTTGACGACCCATAAAAACTTTTCGGAAAAAAACTTATCACAAAGTTTTCTAATTTCACAATTCTCGATAAGGTTGAGAACCTCCTGCTGAATTTCACGATGAATGCTCATTGATTATCTCCTTTTCGACTCGATTTTAGTCATCATCATAGCAAAACCGCTCTATCCTCTACAAACCTGTGTTTGTGGCAGATCGATGCTATTCAACCGTAGGGCCTATACACCTGCCTATAAAATGGGATAGAATGCTCAACATTATGAATAGTAGTAGCGCATAGGGGACTATAAAGCTGTCATGACATCTCCAGTTTTTTATACTGATAATAACCAACCAGTTGATATGATGGGGCTGGTACAGCGCCATAGTGGCGGGCTATTCATCAGCCACCTGCGCACACCTGTCGCTGCCCATCGCCGCCGTTTCCCCGAATTATCGCGCCTGTATCGTAACCGTCTATTGATGGGATTTGACCGTGCCAGCCGTGAACTACAACAGGCAAAAGTCATTGTACTGGGTGGCCTCGGTAGCGCCTGGCGCCAGGTTAAACCACTGCCAGCAAAGAAAGTGACCCTCTTCCATGGCACCTTTCGAACCCTGTTTCCGGGGTTAGTTGCAAACCACTGTGAATTTGACCACCTGTTTCTTAATGGGCCTCGCCAGGAGAGGCTACTCAAACAGGCATTGAAACAGCTCAATATCAATGTTAATTTCACCTGGTCGGTCACAGGGTACATCCCCTTTGATGAGTTTCCCCGCCCTAACGAGAGTGAGAAAACCACTTTTCTCGAAGAAATCGGTTGTGCGCCTCCTTTACCAGTTGTCACCTACCTGCCAGCACGTCGAAAGCAGGGCTCTTTTTTAGATTATGCACTAGATTTAGTAGAGCAACTCAGTGGCGTAAATCTAATTATTCGCCCTCATCCTAACCAGCTAAAAAGTAGCTGTCGCAGTGAACGTATCTATCTGAAAAAACTACATCAGGCCATTGCCGAACACGATAACTGTTATCTCGACGGCGCTTCAGGCTATCATCAGTTAACGATTCCCAAACTGCTATCACACTCTGATCTGCTGATTTCTGATGGGACTTCTCCGGCTGAGGAAGCAATGTTTTATGATATCCCACAAATTATTACCGAACATCAACCACGGGAACAACATATTGCCACTTACCGCCACAGCGGCATGGTAGAAGAGGATATCACCCGCATAATGCGACTCTATGATTGCGGACTCTCTTTTCGTCAAGATCAATTTGATCACTGGGGCAAAGCTGTCGACTATCTACTGAATCATCCCGATCAACACCATCAGGCACGTCAAGACTATTTCCATGATGCTTTTGGTGAGATTGATCAGCAGTCAGCCAAGCGTGTGGCAGAAGCATTACAATCTTTTAAATAGAACCAGGTGAATTATGAAAGCAGCCAACACCATTCAACAATTCTATAAAAATCATCGAGGCAAAAGAAACGTCTATGCCCAATAAAATAGCGGCATTTAAAGCCTCCTTTCCGGCACTGTTTGGCTATATTGCTTTAGGCATCTCCTTCGGTTTTCTTTTTCAAAAAGCTGGTGGCAACTGGTATTTGGCAACACTGATGAGCATCTTGGTTTATGCGGGTGCAGCACAATTCGTTGCCATCACGTTACTGCTTAACCACGCTGGCCTACTATCGATTCTTAGTGCCACGCTATTTATCAATTTACGCCATATTTTCTATGGCCTATCATTTCTTGATCGCTTCCCTGACAACTTCTTTAAAAAAGCCTATATGATTTTTGGCTTATCTGATGAAGCTTACTCCATTCTATCGGTACAGAAAAATCGCCAGCAGGGCCACCAATTCAACTTTTATGTTATTCTATTCTCGCATGGTTATTGGATACTCGGTTCACTAATCGGTGCACTATTGGCAGACTACTTGACGATTGACTTAAGCTTTCTCGGCTTTAGTTTGACAGCACTATTTATTGTGCTGGCATTTGAACAGATTATTGTAAGTAAACAATATAAAAGCTTACTGATTGCCGCTATTGCTATACTCATTGCTTTGATCTTTTTTAATCAGCAGATGCTCGTCGCTGGATTGGCAATTGCCACGATTATTCTATTAGGCTACTATCCACTGGAGAAAAAACATGAGTAATACCTATTTGCTGATTGTTATTCTCTGCATGAGCCTGGTGACATTTAGCTTGCGCGTGGTGCCATTCATGTTTATGAATTTCTTTAAACACCACCCCATTATTATCTATCTCGGCAGAGCACTACCAGGCATTGTGATGGTTATTCTGGTTGTCTTTTCAGTAAAGGATGCACCATATCTACATTACCCATATGGCATTCCACAACTATCCGGCATTATTGTGACACTGCTGTTCCATGCCTGGCGCCGTAACATTTTTATCAGTATTGTTGCCGGCGTAGTAGTTTATGGCCTCTCTATGCATTTTATGGGCCATTAGCAAATAGCGAAGTCGATAAAATCGGCGTAACCCTTTGCCTTATATTTAATCTTTTTTTCTTAAATACAATCGCCATCTTTGACTTAATTACTTGCAATAATACATCGACTGCATGTTACTTGATCTCGATGCCTGGATTGCTTAAATAGATCAAGTGAATTATAAAGCGGTGTCATATTCTTGAGAGACTCAAATTCATGATCGCAAAAAAAACTCATCAGTAGCCAAATGCAAAGGACAGATACTCTTGCATTGGCGCATCAATATATTCCTATTTACTGTTTTTTTTGATGCCTAGTTTAATCATCTTTTCTTCAAATACAGGGTCTACCCAAGAGCGTATTAACTTTGGTTTAACGTCCACTTCATCACCTGTTGGCCGCTGTATCGCTTGAATAAACTCATCAAGTGAATCGAAAAGCAGCGTCATATTTTCTGGGTACTCAAGTTCATGATCGCAGAAATAAATCTGATCGGTTGCAAACTGAAGTAAGAAATAGTCTCCAGAACCACTAAAAGCTATAGGAAGATACTCACGTGTTGGTGCATCAGTATAATGCGCTTGCCATTCTATCTGAGAAAAATCAACAAACCCTTGAACACCATATAACCCGCCTTTAAGCTTAATCACACTATTACCAGTATAAGCACCGTTAAGTTCATTAACTAATGCCATAAGATGACTGGGAATCTCAACGCCATGCTTCTTTTCAAACGCCTTGATAGCATCCTTATCAATTTTTTTAATATTCTCAAAATCAAAGTTAAATTTCATTTCTTGCTCCCGCAATTAGTGTAGGCTTGTTTCTTAGATTTAATAATCGTTGCGCCACCTGTATGCCTGACACTGTTGTGAATATCTTTTGGCACCAACTGCATCGTCTTACAATTCTCATGATGATGCCAAACATACCCTTCAGGGGTTTCTGAATTACCTGAGCGCTGATTTATTAATTTACTGTCCTCACAGTAGTTCCCTGACAGGCCAACATTGACCTCAACATACTCACTCTCTTTATCATTGCTTTCAACCTGAATCGATGCAATAAAGTCATCTAATGAATTAAACAGCAACGTCATATTGTACGGATACTCAACCTCATGATCCCAGAAATAGATCTGATCGGAAGCAAGCTCAAGCAAAAAGTAGTTACCGCAGGGATCAAAGGCAATTGGAAGATAAGTCTCGATCGGCGTATCAAGGTAGCCAACCTCTTTCTCGATTTCAGAGAGGTCAACAAAACCATGAATACCATAAACATCGTCAGGACGCGTTGCGGCACCGTTTTTAACATGCGAACCATTCAACTCTCTCATTAATTCGACAAGATGCGTTGGAATCGCGACGTCATATTTCTTTTCAAATGCCTTCACGGCATCGGCATCAATCTTTTTAATGTTGTCAAAATCAAAGTTAAATTTCATTATTTCCCCCCTTAAGTCAGTTACTATTAAAAATTATTTTATAACATCTGTTTATTCTTTATCGTCTTTCATGATTCCCAGTTTAATCATCTTCTTCTTGAATTCTGGGTCTATCCATGAGCGCGTTGATTTCGTTTTAACGGGCATTTCATCATTTTCATCATTTTCATCATTTTCATATGGGCGTATGGATTGAATAAAAACATCAAGCGAGTTAGCAATCAACCGCATATTTTCCGGATATTCAAATTCATGATCCCAGAAATAAACCTCATCGGTAGCTAGCTTAAGCAGAAAGTAATTACCACACTCATCAAATGCAAAAGGAAGATACTCCTGCGTAGGCGCATCAATATATATTGCCTCACCCTCTACCTCAGAAAAGTTAACAAAGCCATGAACTCCATACAATTCACCGGCATTAGGATTCACACTATTTCCAACTTCAGTATCACCCAAATAGGCTCCGTTTAGTTCATCAATTAATGCCATAAGATGGTTCGGAATCTCAACGCGATACTTCTTTTCAAACGCTTTGATGGCATCTCGATCAATTTTTTTAATATTCTCAAAATCAAAATTAAATTTCATTATTCTTCTCTTAGAAAGTAACTGACTATCTGATAGTCACTACTTATTCTGTTTTTAATTGTCTATCTTTCAGTCGGCTGTAGTCTAATTATTTTCTTTTTAAATGCAGTCCCTGTTTTTGATATAATGACTTTTAATGCTCCATTGATTGCACGCTATGAGTCTCGATATATCGCTTGTATAAATGCATCAAGTGAGTTGGCAATCAATGTCATATTCTCTGGATACTCAAATTCATGATCCCAGAAATAGACTTGATCGGTAGTCAGATTCAGTAGAAAATAATTGCCACAACAATCAAGTGCAAAAGGCAAATACTCTTGCGTTGGCGCATCAACGTAATGAGCTGTTCCCTCTATCCTAGAAAAATTAACAAATTCATGCACATCATATAAATCACCCTTATGGGGGCTCACGCTATTTCCAACACAAGCTTTTCGAAAATAAGCGCCATTCAGTTCATTAATTAATGCCATTAGATGCCTTGGAATCACTATACCATACTGCTTTTCAAACACCTTGATAGCATTTCTATCAATCTCTTCAACATCTTCAAAGTCAAAATTAAATTTCATTATCCCCCCTTTAGTAGGTAACTGACTATCTGATAACCACTAATTATTCTGTTTTTAATTGTCTATCTTTCAGTCGGTTCTAGTTTAATTATTTTCTTTTTAAATGCAATCCCTGTTTTTGATATAATGACTTTTAATGCTCCATTGATTGCACGCTATGAGTCACGATATATCGCTTGTATAAATGCATCAAGTGAGTTGGCAATCAATGTCATATTCTCTGGATACTCAAATTCATGATCCCAGAAAGAGACCTGATCTGTTGATAAATTAAGTAAGAAGTAATTACCGCAGCCATCAAAGGCAAAAGGAAGATACTCCTGTGTTGGCGCATCAATATATCTCGCCTCATCCTCTATCTCAGAAAAATTAACAAATCCATGAATCCCATACAATTCATCGGCATTCCCACTCACACTGTTTCCAACACTTGCATTACCAACATAAGCACCATTTAACTCTTCCACTAGCGCCATAAGATGCATTGGAATCGCTACATTATACTGCTTTTCAAATACCTTGATGGCATCCCGATTAATTTTTTTAATATTCTCAAAATCAAAATTAAATTTCATTACTTAATACACCCCCTAATAATTGCTGCGCCACCGGTATGGCGTACAGCGTTATGAATCGCTTTTGGAATTAATTGCATCGTCTTACCATTTTCATGATGATGCCAAACATAACCTTCTGGCGTCTTTTTGTATCCAGCTTGTTTATTAGTTAAACGCTCATCAATTTTATAATTTCCTGTCAGCCCCTCAACATCCTGATTATTTATTGAATATGGATCAAAATCAGGGAAACCGGACTCTTTGAAATAAGTCCCTTCTGGATGTTCTTTACCTGCATATTTACTATTAATCGGTATTCTACCATTAACTTTCTTAACTGCACAAGCCTCTCCCTCTTTTGCTGCCTGTGTCTCTGAGGCAATATCTTCAGGCTCGGCTTGCGCCGACCTTGCCATCTCTGCCTCTTCAGCAATTACTTCTTGTTGAGTAAAGCTTGTTCCAGCGCCTTCTCCACCTACGCCGGCAGCAAGATCACCACCAAGAATAGATGCCTCTTCCTCAATACAGATAGGGCAACGGCCCGTTGTATCGAGCAGATTGACCGGGTTATTTTTCGCATAGGTATAATTATTAAATGAGCGGCCGCGCAAGCCTGAGGGGTCGGCCTGGAGATAGCGGCCTAAAAATGGCACATACTCACGCGCGTTATTATAGACCAGCCCGGTTTCACTATTATTGATCTGGCCGGAAAAGCGCAAGTCCTGCTGCACCTGTCCCGATGCATCAACCTTGAACGGATAAATATTGCCTGACCACGGCTTCTCGCCGTTAGCGCCGGTCAGGTATTCAGGTGTGCCCAAAGCGTCATTGACAAAATAGTAGATTTTGCCATTAACCAGTTGTGCAATCGGTTCACCATTCAGGTAAACAATATCAGTGATTGAATTGGCTTGCCTGATTTCTAGTAGTTTACCATTAATATCATAGACAAATAGGGTACTGACCCCATTAACCAGTTTGGTAACCCGCTGATTGTTTGAATTGTATTGATAGCTGGCAACTGGTTGACTATTTTTCTTAACCGCAATGAGGTTATTAAAAACGTCATAGCTGAATGACAAATCCCCCAAAGCAGTGATATTGCCATTCTTGTCATGGCTGACACTATTTTTCTTATTACTATCCTGATAGGTCTGCAATCGATTACTAGCGTAATCATACTCGTAACTAACCTTACCTTGCTTGCTGCTGTTATAGGTTAAACGATTACTATTGGCATCATAGCTGAAATCCTCTGTTTCCAGTGCTGATTTCATCGCGGTCAGGCGTTCAATGGCATCGTACGCATAGCTTTTGCTTTTATCAGGGTCATTGGTGCTGACAAACTGGGTAATATTACCAATCTTGTCATAAACATAACTATCTTCGGCTACGCCCGATACGGTTTGTTTGAGGAGTTGGTAGGCTTCATCATAGGTTCGCGTTAATTGGCTACCATTACCATAGGTTAATGACTGCACCGGACCAAACGGTAGGTAGGCGATATCTGCAGCAATGGAAATCTGCTGAGCAGCGTTCTCTGCATTAATCGCATTGATGTTGCCTACTTTATCGCGAGTAAAATTCACAATTAACCCGCTTGGATAGGTAAGGGTTTTTATCTGCTGATCTTTATTATAGGCATAAGCAACACTATATTTATTGCCATTGATGATATAGTCCTGCTGTATAACATTTCCAAATGCATCATAACTATTATCAATTTCACTATTTTGGTAGCTGCTTGCTGACAAGCGGCCAATGCCATACTGCCCCTGATCGTAGGTATATTGCTTAATGGCATTACCATTATGGTTGACCGCAATGACTCGGTTTAATTGATCGTAAACATAGGTTCGTGTGTTGGCATTACCATCCGTCTGTGATTGCAATTGCCCTTTGGTATTATAGTGATAGGTAATTGTGCCTCTATCTGGACTAGACACCTGCGTTAATTGATTAAACGCATTGTACTGATAGCTGGTCTTATTACCGTTATAATCAGTAATTGAGGCAACATTGCCGGCAGGCGTATAGGTAAAATAAGCAGTATTGGATAACGCATTTTTGCTTTGTTTAACTTGGTTGCTAACATTATATTGATTCTGGGTTTGGGCGCCTTGCGCATTCACCTGTTTAGTTAAATTCCCGGAGGGATCATAATAAAGGCTAGTGATATTACCATTCGCATCAGTAATCGATTTTAATTCATTTAATGAGTTATAGGCATAGTTAATTTTGTAGCGCTCATTGCCAAGGCTGTCCTGAACAACTTTTTGCGTGACATTCCCCATTGAATCAATGGTCTGAATAGTTTTATTACCATTGGCATCGGTTAACTGTTTTAAATCACTCCAGTAATTATATTGGTAATGTTTTATAATGCCTTCAGGCGTTGTTACTGTAGAGAAGTGACTATTTTTGTCATAAGAGAAGCTGGTGGTAGCACCATTTATTGTCGAAGTTAGCAATAACCCTAACGCATCATAAGTATAAGTCGTGGTAACATTATTCTCATCTGTTTCGGAAAGAACATTCCCCATTTCATCATATTGATTATAGGTAACGGTCTGACCAAGTTGATTAGTAAGAGAGGATAATAGCTCACCACTATTATAGGTATATTTCAGCACATGGTCGCTATCATTATAGGGTGCCTGTGCGGTTAATGTTTGTCCCCATTTGTCATAGGTGTAATACCAAACAGGTGAAATTTCGCCATCTGTCTTCGTAACAGTCAGTGGTTTACGGTGAGTATCATAGGTATAACGGATAGTTAAACCACTACTGTATGCCACCGTTTGTGGCAATCTGTCAGCTGTCCATGTATAGTTAGTGGTAAACGCTAATGGCGTGTCCGCACTGTCTGTTTCCGATAATAGCAGCCCCTGAGGGTTATAGTGAGTTATATAACGCGAACCATTAGGATAAGTGACTGTCGCTGGATAATCATTGGCATCATAGGTATAGAGCGTTTGCGCCATCGAACTTCTATCCCTTGGTAAAACCAGTTCAGATAAAATTCGCTTATCTGGCGCAAAAGTGGTTTCATCAATCCCTCCCAATGGCGAAGTGGCAGTTGTCTTACCCGATTCATAATTGAAACTGTATTGTGGCGCGGATTGAGCACAAATGGGCAATACTAAAAAGCAACTTAATACGCCTGATATGAGATATTTATACATCGTAATTTCCTATCTATATATGATATTTGAAATAGCATTGTCATCACTACTATATGACCATGCAGCCGCATTGGCCTGATTGCCATCCTCTATTTTTGTGAGCAGTGGCAACGCACCATTTTTTTCCTGATAGACATAACTGACTGTTGATCCATTCGGGTAAGTCACCGAAGTAATGGCGTGTTGCAATGCATTGGTAAATTGATAGGAAATTTTATGGTTGTTAGGCAAAATGATATCGAGCGATTTGCCATCGGCAGAGGCTTGCATCTTTATCTCATGACCAAAGCCATCGGAAATAATCGTCAACCCTGAGCTCACAGCATGTGAAATAGTGGTAGCAAATCCGGCTGGGTCAGTAATTTTAGTCAATAGTCCATTACTCCCATAGGTTTCTACTTTGCCATCAACTCTGTTATAGGTATAAAATGCGCCATTGCTGTGATAGCTCAATTCACCAAAAGAGCCTCCTGGCGGCGAAAATGACCCATCAGACTTTTTAGTAAAGAGATATTGATCTCCATCGTCCTGAACTAAGGTAATATTACCTTTGCCATCAGGAATTAGATGCCTGCTATAACTAAAAAGCCATGATTGGCCACGGCGGGCGTAATAGCGTTTGAAGGTAATTGGATTGGGTGAGTGAATGACAAAATCGGTAACGGCCTCATAGACTCTACCTGTGGTCACATCGACTGGATCCGCTGACATCTTACAGCTCTGGTTATCATCACCATCACCCGCTGTCTGTCTAACAGAGACATTAGCTACAATCGATACTAAGTAACTATTCGTGCATGAGCCATCCTGAGTGTGATCTGCTGGCACATAAAACCCATACGGATGGGGAAGGTATTTTTCATAGGGGCCAAAGTTATCAGGTTCGGGAGGAATGCAATCCATTTCAGCATACTTATCTACCGTGTAATCAATATAATTATTTTTTGACTCTAGATCATCATAGGTAACTGCATAATCCCTCGAATAGACATAATTATATTTGCTATCCGGATCAGGATTTTGATCATCATCACCTGCAAGCATTTGATTATGATTATATTGCCAATCCTCTTTAGGAGAGATGTCGGTAATAACAGCATTGGGAAAATCATTTTGAAAGGCATATTCAATATAAAGTTCAGGCGTTGCAAAAAGTCCTTCATCGTGCAAATGGTTAGCGCCATTGTAATCACCATATAAAACATTTTTGCTATTAAACGTCCCTTTAAAATAGACGGAATTATCATAGGGCACATAATATGTAATATACTGGCTATTACTAAGCAAATTACTACTGCTCTTCATAACCATATGTTCACTCAAGTAGCCAAAACTATGCAAGTACTCTTCAAGATCATGTTGTGTAGTAAAGCTTACCTTCTGTCTTGGGTCAGCAAGACCGAAATTGGTTTTGAATACATATGCTGAACTACTGACGGCAAATACTGGTTGCACTACAATTAATACTAGCGATGCTAATAACAATATTTTCCTTATTGTTCTGCTTTTCATTCATCTCTACCCTATCATCTATTATTCAAATCAAATTCATATTGCGCCACACACCTAAGTTGCCAATAGTTGTCTGCTGCCAAATTTATAAAGATGAGATTATGTATGGCCACTGAATGAAAAAAAAGGTTACTTAAGACAAAAGATTTGTAGGATATTTAGTATTACTGTGAATGCTTTTAAAAGAACGCAATAAAGAAAAATTATTCAAACTTCGCGAAAAAAATGATAGCATGCCGCTATGAACAATATAATTACAATATATGCCAACGCTTTTACCAAAAAGCTTGTTAACATAATAATAGTAACTCTGCTTGTAGGTCCGATCTGGTGCACCGTCGCGACAGCCCAAACTACTCCATTTAAATTAACCGATAATACCACGATTCAGTCGCTACATCGTGCAATGCAAACCCATCAGTTAACCTGTGTGCAACTAATAAATGATTATTTAATACGTATAAAAAACTATGATTTAAATTTATCGCGCGGCGCTCCAATTAATGCCTTCGTTGCTATCAATCCTAATATTTTCTCTGCGGCTAGACAATTGGACCATTACTATGACCGCACGGGTCATTTCACCGGACCATTACACTGTATTCCAGTCATTGTAAAAGATAATATCGATACCATCGATACCCCCTCTACATCAGGCTCTCTTAGTTTGTTAGGCTCTCAACCCAATACCGATGCATTTTTAGTGCAAAAAATTCGCGCTGCCGGCGGTATTATAATTGGCAAAGGCGCAATGGACGAATTCGCTTCCGGCATGTCTGGGATGAGCAGTAGAAGCGGTCGTGTTGGCAATGCCTATGATCCGAATCAAACCCCTGGCGGATCAAGCGCCGGTCCTGCAGCCGCTGTTAGTGCTAATTTTGCTATGATCGGAATTGGAACAGATAATAGTGGATCAGTACGTATTCCAGCCGCTTTTAATGGTATTGATGGTATTCGTCCGAGTACCGGATTGATTAGTCAAACAGGCATATTCCCAAGAGGAAATTTAGATGGTGTAGCAGGTGTCATGGCAAGAAATATACCCGATCTAGCAATCACCTTATCTGTCATCAGCCATACTGCTGACCCCAAAGATCCTAAAACGTTGCTGGTTCCTGACTACATCCGTTCTGACAACGTCGATTTAACGACTAATAATTTATCAGGAAAGCGTATTGGCATCATTACGAGCGTTGGTGGCAAAAAAACCTTTGATAAAAAAAATGTTGCCGCAATGGCCATTTTCAATCAAACTTTTCATCGATTAAAAACGCTGGGGGCAACGTTAATTCCCGTCACGTTACCCAAATTTGTTAGTGACCGGCAAAATAATATGGCAGGTGAAATTCAAGATGTGAATCACTATTTACTATCTTTTCCTTCGACAAGGCAGAGTTATCGAGATATCTGCACATCGGGACGAGCAGCAGTATTCGGCAGTATTAACGACTGTTTAAAACATATCAAAGACACCGCACCCAAAAATGGCAAAATCTATAAACAGGTATTAGCCATGTTCAAGCAAAACCGCAAGTATGTTGAACAGGTCATGCGTGCTCATCACCTGACTGCTCTGATTATGCCACTTAATGCGGAAGGTGGGCCAAGTTACGATGTAGCACGTGTTAATACCTGGCGAGCTGCTGTCTCCTCTAACTCTGGGCTCCCTGCCATGACGCTAATTGGGGGCTACACTTCTAACAATATGCCTGTGGGGCTAGAGCTTATTGGCAAAATGTACGGCGATAAGAATTTACTATCACTAGCATATACTTATGAAAAACATTTCCCTAAACGGAAACCGCCCACGCTGCCCGCTAGTAAACAACCATCGCCACTACTTTCTATGAGCATCGCGCAAATAAATAATCTATTGACATTAATTGGCTATCGAAGCTATTTACAGTTTTTACAACATTCCGATAAAATGTTCATTAGCCCGGAGGAGTCGGCTAATGTGGTTAAACAGAGTCTGGCACTTAAAAAAGCATAACTCCTCGCTGCCTCTTTTTTTTGTGTAACAAAAGAAACTTGCTTAAGAAGTCGATGCAATATCTGTCACCCCTGTTACACCACCAGCAGTCATTCCACTACCGAATACTGTGTGCCCACCAATATTAAATAAAGAGGGCATGAAAATTAAGGCAACTGCAATAAATAATAGTGCAACTGGCGTTCCGACAGGTATTTGAGTCGGATTGTCCTTATGGGCTTTAAACTTTAAGATCGATGCAACAGCAAAACCAAAACCAGCGATATACGCACCACTCGTAATCAGTAATGCAATGGCAGAAAAAGATCCTTGTATATTGCCCGCCAGCGTTCCCATCGTGCTCACCCCGCCACCGCCTTTGTTAGGGCGGGAAATAGCAAAAACCAGGTTAACATATAGGCAGCTATAAGTGGCTAATAAAATAGTAATAAAGTATTTCAATTTAGTATAGAGTTTCATATTATTCACATTATTATTGAAGATAACTTACAGTAAACGTTATTATAGTTTACTATTTAAACTCTTTAAACATTTTATTCAAGTTTTCAATCACGCTTCATTAAAGAATAAAGTTATAAATATGTATTACAACGTTTTACGAACTAGCTTATTGCGAGACTGTCTAGTTAAGGTAGCATAGGGAAAAGTTTTTTATGATGAGGAGAGTTCTATGTATAAGTGGTTTTTTCCATTAGCCCTATGTCTTCTGCCTATTATCGGCTACGCTGGCAATATTGATAATTTACGTTTACAAGGATCCTGTGGTTATCAGGAAGTCAACAAGACACCATCGGAAATAGATTACACCTATACCTGCTCTTTACCTTTCACTTATAATGACTTAAGCACATCATTAATCTCTTCGAAATCCCATTTTGCCGCCCCTAGCGACGAAATAGCATTTGAACTAATTGTGACAGGTAGCTGGAAAGCTGTTTTCGACGCTAATTTAGTAAAATGGAGCATTATAGATATTAAAAATAACCCACCTCAACTACACGTTTATATCCCAGCAGACCTCAAGGCTGCACCAATGAAGCAAACAGTCTCCTGCAATCAGGATGAAAGTAAATGTCTGATTCACCTTCAGACCGGCGTTCTTTTTACTGATGATCAAGGAACAAGTGAGCTGCCAGCCACCGCTGTATTACAGGAGTCGCTACATAACCTGTTCTTTCCTCTTAACGATTTTACAGGAAAGTTCTTCTGGGAATAACCCTCTTATTAGAGAAGCAGTTTAGTCTTTAGCGTGAGGGTGCATCATGAAAATGCCTATAAACGGCGGTTTCTAGACAACAGCTACCAATAGACTTGTGATAGGACGCCAAAAATGGTCTGGCATCCTATCATACTAACTATACCTGAGATCTTCTGGAGACTATTTTGGCAAAACCCCGCGGTAACTATCAATATCAGTGAACTTATTATAATTCAGAAAGTTACTAGCTTTGGCTACCAACGTGGCAACAACTAGACTTTCATGCAAGGATCCTATAAAGTGCCTAACAAATGAAGATACTCTTATTTAAAATATATTATTCAATCGTATAGATATGGGAGGGTTATTTCTTTGAAAAATTTTCCTACTAGTCGGATCGCTTATAACTGGAAAACAGTCCTCGCACTTTTTTCGATGACGGTCTGCTCATTTGCGATTGGAACAACGGAGTTTCTCCCGGCAGGGCTGTTGCCGAATATTGCTGCTGCTTTTCAAACGTCTATTCCAACTGCTGCACATACCGTCTCTTTTTATGCTGTAGGTGTTGGGATTAGTGGGCCACTAATCACTGCGGGAACGATTACCCTATCACGCAAACATGTATTGTCTGGTTTGCTTATTTTATTTATTTTAGGAAGTACTATATCTGCACTTTCAACAAATTTTAATACTTTGATATTTTCTCGAATTCTTACATCACTTTGCCATGGCTCTTTCTTTGGTATCGGATCGATAGTTGTTAGTAGTATGGTACCGCCTAATAAGAAGGCGAGTGCAATTGCTGCAATGTTCGCAGGATTGACCATTTCGAATGTTTTTGGAGTGCCATTTGGAACACTGCTTGGACAAAGTTTAGGTTGGCGTTCAGCCTTTTGGATTATTGCAATATTGGGCACAACTGGATTAGTAGGAATTTTACTCTTTTTACCAAAAAAATTAGACATCCCTGACACGAATCTATGGCAAGAGTTATCAGTATTTAAGAAGTTAGAAATATGGGGAGCATTGGCAACAACCGCTCTTGGGTTTAGTGGGTTAATCACTTGCTTTACATATATCGCACCAATTATGAAGGATGTTACCGGATTCCCACCTACTAGTCTTAGCTGGCTAATCGCTATTTACGGTGTAGGCCTAGTCATAGGTAATTTTCTAGGCGGAAAAGCCTCTGATCGTGCTCTGAATCCTGCCCTTTATACTTCATTGGCAGGACTGGCGGCAGTCTTGGCTATCTTTACTTTCTCAGCGCATTATAAAATTCCCGCGGTTATCACATTATTCCTATTGGGTGCAGTTGGGTTTTCACTGGTTCCCTCTTTAGTGAGAAATATAATAACAAAAGCAGAAAAAGCGCCAACACTCGCATCAACAGCAAACATTTCAGCATTTAATTTGGGTATATCTTTTAGTGTTTATTTAGGCGGTGTCACAATTAATGCGGGATTAGGCTATATCTCTCCAATCTGGGTAGGCTCTATTTTAGCTGTTATCGCGCTAGTGATTGCAATCGCCAATAATCAATACTGTCGTTTCAAGCAGTGACAGGGCAATTGGCAGCAACCAAAACTCTCTAAGCGATTGGCATCTGATGACCTTGGCATCATGAATGCGTAAAAGAGCAGTTCTGCATAGTGCGTTGCAGTTTTGTCACATCATATCCTTTCTGTTTAGCAATCATGATCCATTGCTGATAATCACCTTGTGCCATAGACGGATGGCGCGCTAATAACCATAAATATTTTCTGTTAGGTGTGCCAACCAGTGCATATTGATAATTGGGTGAAACCGCTAAAATCCAGTAGTTTGCTCTAAATGGCCAGAAAAATTGGACTTTTAACTTGCTATTATCTCCACGTTCTGCCACCCAGGCCTTTCCTTGCGCAAGTGATTGATTATTACCTTTGAGACAGGTATTGGATATCGCTACGGTGCCATCATTACGCAAGGTATACTGTGCCATAGTGCAGCGACAACCGCGCTGAAATCTATTGGGAAAGGAGGCGATTTCATACCATTTTCCCATGTAACTTGACAAGTTCACCGACTTAGCTGTAGTTGGTGGCGGCGTGGTAACAGCACAGCCACTTATAACAAGAGCAAATACCATGAAGATTAGTTGTAAAATTCTCATCATTGCTACCATCCATTTATCCGATTTTCTGTGACGACTCTCCACCCTTATCGAGCAGATTTCCTGTTTCCCGGACTACAACCTGCGATATTTAAGATTCAGGCAAAGGAACCTCAGGCCAATGATTCGGGAAATAATGTAACAAATTGTATAGCATTTTGATCTGTTAAACTAGTGTTCTCAGTATAAACAACTCATTAGTGCGGCGAAAAAATTTGAAAAGGCGCATTCAGAGTTTAATCTGAAAGATGTTCCCATTGGGTTGCCTTATAGCACAATCTATACTGACCTGGAAGAGAAAATAGGCCGTGTCATTATATCACACAAGCCCAAGCAGAAAATCACTAATGCGCTGCATGAAGAGACAGGGATAGGCCCCATTGTCAAAAAGTATAACCCCCGTAGAAAAGCATAATGCTAGCGCGATGAAATTTTTCTGTCCAGCCTCCAACTCATTGATTTTATTTAAGAGCTAAATTTTCCAGTTGTGGTTATGGGTGTTTTGGGTTATGCTCGTCACATTATTAAAAGTTGAGCAGGAATCGTATTAGTGCCACCTTTCCAACAGCAGCAGTTGAATGAAAAAATGCCGCGCATGGCAACGTCTCCTAAAATTTTTATTTTCGACTCCATTAGAGGGAGCCAGGATGGTTTGGGCACTTATTATCAAAAGGCGCTACAATCTATCGGCGTCACAGCAAGTTGCCATAATTTTGAACATGCCCCGAAAAAATGGTTTGCTAAACAGCGTTACCAGATTAGTCGCCACATTCTCAATCGGGCACAGAAGCGTTATTTCATTTTCCCAAAAGCACGTGCCAGTGTTATAAAAAAATGGCTGCTTTCTGAGCGACCCGATGTGGTATTAGTTATCAACCATTCCCGACCCTATATCGGTAAAGAGATGTTTTACTGGATGAAGCAGGTATTGGGTTGCCAGCTTGTTTTATTGGACATTGATAGTGGTCGCATAGCAATAGATGAGAAACGATTACTTTACTATTTTGAGAATGAGGTGAGCTATTATGATAAGGTTATTTCATTTTCGCAGCCTATGGTTAAGGTTATGCACCACTATGGGCTTTCGCAAGCGAGCTATTTGCCCTTTGCGGGTAGTATCAGTCCACCACCTGATGACATCGAGATAAAGTATGATGTCTGTTTTGTTGGTACGCCTGTATTACGTCGAATTATTTATCTTGAGCGATTGGCACAACATAACCTCA
>JANQHY010000053.1 GCA_028282395.1 Gammaproteobacteria bacterium | reverse complement strand
TTATAGAGCCCTTCCTCAGCGCTGGCAATGCTTAGTTGCAGCGTGCGTTGTGGGTTCAGGTGTCCATCTGCCATAGTGGGTAGTTCTCGCTGTTATAGTGATTTTGCTTTCTCTTCCGCTTCGTCAATCGAGCCAACCATATAAAATGCCTGTTCAGGCAGATTATCATGTTTCCCGTCAACAATTTGTTGGAAACCATTAATAGTCTCTTTGAGCGGCACATAGCGGCCTTTTTGACCAGTAAAGATTTCGGCAACAAAAAATGGTTGTGACAGGAAGCGCTGGATTTTACGTGCGCGGCTGACAGTGAGTTTGTCCTCCTCAGAGAGCTCGTCCATACCTAAAATAGCAATAATATCTTTCAGCTCTTTATAGCGCTGTAGAATACTCTGTACGGCACGCGCAGTCTGATAATGCTCTTCGCCAATAATGAGTGGGTCGAGTTGTCGACTGGTAGAGTCGAGTGGATCGACCGCTGGGTAGATACCTAGTTCAGCAATTTCCCGCGCCAATACCACGGTTGCATCGAGGTGAGCAAAGGTGGTGGCAGGAGAGGGATCGGTCAAATCATCAGCAGGAACGTAGACTGCTTGAATCGAGGTGATCGAGCCAGTCTTTGTTGAAGTAATACGCTCCTGCAGGGCGCCCATCTCTTCAGCAAGTGTTGGTTGATAACCCACAGCAGAAGGGATACGGCCTAACAGTGCCGATACTTCGGTACCCGCCAGGGTATAACGGAAGATGTTATCAACAAAGAATAGAACATCACGGCCATCATCACGAAACTTCTCCGCCATAGTGAGGCCACTCAGTGCAACACGTAGACGGTTGCCAGGTGGCTCATTCATCTGGCCATAAACCAGGGAGATCTTATCAAGGACGTTGGACTCTTTCATCTCGTGGTAGAAGTCATTCCCTTCACGTGTCCGCTCACCAACACCAGCAAACACCGAGTAACCACTATGTTCAACCGCAATATTACGAATGAGTTCCATCATGTTAACGGTTTTACCAACACCGGCACCGCCAAACAGACCAACTTTACCACCTTTGACGAAGGGACAGAGTAGATCGATGACCTTAATACCGGTTTCCAGTGTTTCCTGAACGTCAGATTGTTCAGCATACGTTGGCGGTAGACGGTGGATAGGCCAGAGCTCGGCTGCTTTGTCATCTTCAAAGATTGGTCCCACTTCATCAATGGGATTGCCAAGAACATCCATAATGCGTCCGAGTGTCTTTTCGCCAACCGGTACTTTAATCGGTTCGCCGCTATTGACCACCTCTAAATGGCGCTCTAACCCCTCAGCACTACCCATGACAATGGTGCGTACAACGCCATCGCCCATCTGTTGCTGAACCTCTAGTACCGTCTCTCTGCCGGAGACATGCAGTGCATCGTGAATTGCCGGTACGGCGTCGTGGGGAAATTCAACATCTACAACTGCTCCAATAATCTGTGTAATTTTACCTGCATTCATGCTTTTTTTCTCTCAAAACCAACCAATTGTTACCATCATCGGCGCTTATTCTAGCTACCTTCGGCGGCGCTGGCAATCACTGAGATGAAATCTTTGCCAAATATCGTATTTGACTTGATTTGTATTGCCGCTTTGCGCTACTATTGCCCCCCTGTATTGCAATACATATATTGTATATGGAATACACCTTGGCAATATAACAGAGAGGTTTGACGATGCAAAGCGATATTCATCCGCAATATAATGACATTACTGTCACCTGTAGTTGTGGTAATACATTTGAGACGCGTTCAGTATTGAGTGGTGAGCTACGGGTAGAGATCTGTTCTAACTGTCATCCATTCTATACAGGTGAACAAAAGATTGTTGATACGGCTGGGCGGGTTGACCGCTTCCGTCAGAAGTATAAAATGAGGGGAGAGAAGTCAAAATCTAACGAGGATGCGTAATTATGGATAAAATGAAAAAAGGCGGTAAGGGTGGCGGCAGCGGCCCAGGATTTATTGATACCGTCAAATCTGGCGAATTTCTTGATAATCTCAAGCAGAGCTTTGAGCAGTTGAAAGGTGGTAACCGTCAGGTGTTACCTGAAGAGCTGCAGAAAAAGATGGAGGAGCTCGACAAGCAGGCCAATGCTTTTGTTGAGGCTCAGAAGAAGGCAGAAGAGGAAGCAATGAACCTAAAGCGGTTAACCGCGGCGCTATGTAGCGATGCGATTGCCATGTATACGCCACCAGCAGAGGGTAAATCTGCCAAGCCTGCCGAAGAAGCGGCTAAACCGGCAGCAGCACCACAAGCCGAAGCTACGACACCACCTGCTACAGAAGAAGCTGCTCCAGCAGCACCTGCTGAAGAGGCAGAGAAGAGTGCTGAGGCGCCAGCAGAGGGTGCTGAGGATAGTAAAGCGGCTGAAACGGGCGACGATGCCGAGAAATCTGACTCGTAGGAGTCTAAATATTACCAAATTTTACTCGTAAGTGGGGCCAGATTTTCATCTGTTAGCGAAAGACCTTACTTCGGATATCCTACCTTTTTTATTAACATACTTCGGATATTCATATAAAATCCGAAGTATGGACTACTTGAAACGTGAAATTCTCTCTCAAGTTGCCCTATTCTGATGCCAATGGGTTAAGACATAGATAGGGACGCCAACAAGGAACAATAGCATTCCATAGAAAACAATTTTCTCGCCGGCACCAATAATTGCCAACAAGGCATAAACTGAAGCGATGGTGCAGATAGTGATCTGTTTAAACCAGACGCGTGCTGGAAATTTTTCCGGTGCTTTAATTAATAGCATCAATTTTGCCATGGCAGTGAGAAAGTAAACCAACAGGATTGCCATCGTTGCCAATAATATGGCGAAGGTAAATGCCGAGACTAGACCAGCATGATAGTTAGCGGCTAGCAGCAAGGTAATCAGTACACTGGAAATGACGAGACCATAAACTGGGGTGCCGCGTTTAGAGACTTTGGCAAAACAGCTTGGAAAGAGTTTATCTTTGGCGGCTGCCAATGGGATCTGTCCTTGAAGGAGTGTCCAGCCATTGAGTGCGCCAAAGCTGGAGATCACCGCAGCTATAGCGATAATGACTGCACCAGGCAAGCCCACCATCGCTTTGGCTGCAGCGGCAAACGGCGCACTAGAGTGTGCCAGTTTTGCTGCAGGGATAACGCCCATGACCGCAATCGTGCCGAATAAATAGAGTAGTACTGAAATCACGGTGCCAATTAATGTCGCGCGGGGAATATTTTTTTGCGGTTCAACAATATCTTCTGCAGGAACCGTAGCCGATTCAACGCCAGTGAGCGCCCATAAGGTTAGGGTGACAGAGCTAATTAATGCCAATAAAAGTGGGTGACGGAGATGATCGTGCGGTGGCGGCAGAGTAAAGTAGTTGGGGTGAAGAAAGAGTAGGCCAAGTGTCGCAATAATAATTAATGGAACCATTTTTAGTATAACAGAGGTAAGTTGAACAATGCCGGCCTCTTTGACTCCGCGGATATTAATGAGGGTTAATACCCATACCACAGCTGTTGCAGTGAGAAATGACAGTAACGGTTGGTGTGATAGGGGTGGAAAGAAAAAGCCAAGGTAACCGACAAAAGAGATCGCTATGGCGGCATCGCCTACCCAGACATAGATCCAGTAGTTCCAGGCGACCTGAAAACCGATAAAATCCCCAAAGGCATCGCGACAGTAGGCATAAGGGCCACCAATCTTAGGCAGGCGTGCGGCTAGACTGGCAAATACCAGTGCCACTGCCATGGCGCCAAAGCCGGTGATAATCCAGGCAAAAATAGAGATGATACCAAAATGAGCAAGTGCCGAGGGTAGCAAAAAGACGCCGGAACCAACCATATTGCCAATAATTAGCGCGGTCAAGCGCCAAATACCGAGAGCCTTTTTGGGATGATCGGCCACGAGTTTCTCCTGTAGTCATTCTCTGCTAGAATGAGCACTATAGTGAGAATTGAATATTGAGTCAATAATAGTAATAAAATTTAATAAGTTCTCATGATTGAGGAATAACTATTCAAAGGTGTAAGTGATGAGAGACACAGCAGTAGTCGAAGTATTGCGACGGTTGTTAGCTGATGGAGTGGCAGCCAATCAGGTAGGGTTAGTGGAGCAGTTACAGCAACAGGGATATAGTGTTAGCCAAGCTAAGATATCACGCTTATTGCGCCAGCTAGGTGCAGTGAAGGTGAAAGATGTTCATGGTCGTTTGGTCTATCGTCTACCTAGAGAGGCGGTACCGCCAAGTGGCAATAGTCCGTTGAGTCAGCTCGTGACGCGAGTGAGTGCTAACGAACAGGTCATTGTGTTGCGTACAGGCCCCGGTGCTGCCCAATTGATTGCCAGTATGCTCGATTACCATGAGGATGAGATCGGTATTCTAGGAACGATTGCCGGTGATGATACGGTATTTATTGTGCCAAAATCGGTTAATCAGCTGCAACAGACTTTGTCAGCGGTGGAGGAGCTGCTTAATAAAGTTAAAGAGTAAGGTGTTATGAGCAGTAGTCATCTGGTTACTATAGAAGAGAAACAGCCATTATCGAAGTCGTTGTTATGGAAATGTCAGGCGGCTTATTTTCAGCAGATGGGCGTGCGTGCCTGGACAGGCGATCTGCCGTTTTTTATTACCAGTAATCCTTATATAGCTAACCGCTATGCTCGACTCATTATCAGTTATATTAGAGATTGTTTGCGTAGCGCTAATGGTATTAATAGCCAACCATTTTATATTCTTGAATTAGGCGCGGGTTGTGGGCAGTTTAGTTTCCATTGTGTGCGAGAGCTATTGAAATTAAAAGAGCAGCTGCAGCTTGATGTCGATATTTGTTATGTCATGAGCGATTTTGCTGAGGAGAACATCGCATTCTGGCAGCATCAGAAAGTTCTGCAGCCATTATTTAAGGCCGGCATACTTGATTGTGCACGTTATAATGTTGAGGAGCCATGGGCAATTAAATTACGCCAGCGTGGCACATTGCTTAAGGAGAAAGGCGTCGCCAACCCATTAACCGTTATTGCCAACTATGTGGTTGATTCAACACGACAGGATGCTTTTCGCGTGATTAATGGCCGTTTTCATGAAGCGTTGATTCGCTTGCGTAGTGAGGAAGAGAATTTAGATGAAAATGGTTGGCCAAAGCGATTAGATAAATTGACGTATGATTTCTGTTATCGACCGCTGCGACGAAAAAATCGTCATTATAAGCAACAATACTGGAACCGGGTGCTGAATAGCTATGTTGGTGTTATTGATAACAGCAGTTTCACTCTCCCAGCAGGAATGTTTCATTGTCTTGACCATCTGTGCCAGCTAAGTAATGATCGATTAATGTTATTGGCGACAGACAAAGCACGTACGAATGCATCTGATTTCTCTGGATACCCTGATCCAGCACCTGCTTTTCACGGAAATTGTTTCTCATTTACGGTTAATTTCCACGCCATCGGTGAGTACTTTTGTCAGCAGGGCGGTGTCATTTTTCACCAACCGCCGGATCAGAGTTTTTATAGTAGTGTTGAAACCTCGATTTTTATTCTTGGCAGTAGTCGTGATCAACTGTTTGATATAAAGGTGGCGGTTGATGAGAGCTTACATCGCTTGAGTGCGGCAAACTATTATAAACTTCATACGCTCCTAGATAAGAAAGGGTTTACAATTCATGGTTTATTAGTTCAGATGTATTTATGTGATTGGGATCCCTATGTTTTGACAGCTTATATGAAAGAGATTGAAGTTGATTTGCCAGAGGCGGAAGAGCATATTATTGCAGCATTTGTAACGGGCATGGAGCGAGCAGCTAGCAATATTTATCGACTGCCGGTGATGATAGATCACTATTTTATTATTGCCAGGATTTATCATATTGGTCGCCAGTATGATAAAGCCATAACATTCTATGAGCAATCGTTAAAGCTTGATACAGACCAGAGTGTTGACGAAGAATTTTTTCGTGCGCAGTTTTACCTGGGCTGCTGTTATGACGCTACGTCACAATATTCACTGGCGTTAACCACATTGCAGGCAGCAGAGAAATTGCGGCCGGATAATAAAGAGGTGAAATCGTATCTCGCTCAATTACAAAAAAAGGAACAAATCAATTTATAGGATTATGGGAAAGTGGCTATGACGCATGATAATTTGATAACAATAGAGAAAGAATTGCCCTTGTCACAATCAAAGCTGTGGGAATATCGAACGGCTTACTATCAACAGAGCGGAATCAATGCTCGCTCTGGTGAGGCGACATTTTTTATTGCTAATAACCCGTATGTCGCCTACTGTTACGCTCGGCTTATTATCAGTTATATTAGAGATTGTTTGCGTAGCGCTGGCGATCATGCTCAGCCTTTTTATATTATTGAGTTAGGTGCAGGTTGTGGGCAGTTTAGTTTCTATTGTGCGAAACAGTTATTGAAGTTAAAAGAGCAACTGCAGCTTGATGTCGATATTTGTTATATCATGAGTGATTTTGTTGAAGAGAGTATCGTATTTTGGCAGCAACAGGAAGTTTTACAGCCGCTGTTTGAGGCTGGGATTCTCGATTGTGCGCTGTATGATCTTGAACAGCCGCAGGGGATTAAGTTGCGTCAGCGCGGCAATCTGCTTAAAGAGAAGGAAGTAATGAATCCACTGACTGTCATTGCTAATTATGTTATTGATTCAACAATGCAGGATGGTTTCCGCATTATTGATGGATGTTTTCATGAGGCGTTAATTAGTTTACGCTGTGAAGAAGGGAATTTAGATAACAATAGTTGGCCAAAGCAGTTAAACAAAATACGACATGATTTTTGTTATCGACCATTGAAAAAAGAGGGTCATCATTATCATCAACCGCACTGGAATCAAGTGCTGAATACCTATGTTGATGCTGTCGATAATAGCAGTTTTTCCCTTCCAGTCGGAATGTTTTGTGGTCTCGATTATCTGCGTCAGTTAAGTAATAATCAATTGATGCTGTTGGCAACAGATAGCGCGTATACTAACATGGCAGATTTTTCTACTACACTGGATTCCAATCTAATTTTTCAAGAAAATTGCTTCTCATTTACGGCTAATTTCCACGCTCTCGGGGAGTATTTTCGTCAACAGGATGGACGGATTTTCCAACAGCAAACCAGAGGAGAGTTTGATGCGGTCACTGCTCAAACGGCAGTCTTTATTCTTACTGATGCGCCCGATCAGTTGGCAGATACACTGTTGGCGATTGATGATCAGTTGCATCAATTAAGTCCGATGGATTATTTTTCTATTCACCATTTTATTCGTCAGTGTGATTTTGATTTTCATAGCTGTTTAACTGAATTATCTTTGTGTGGTTGGGATCCGTATGTTTTATCATCCTATATGAAATTGCTTGAAATTGCTTTACCAAAGGCAGGAGAGATCACTGTTTCAGCCTTTGTTGCCGGAATGGAGCAGGTGGCCAGTAATATTTATCCTCTGCCGGCGATGACAGATTACTATTTCATTATCGCCAGGATTTATCATATTGGTCGCCAGTATGATAAAGCGAACGCTTTTTATCAACAGTCGCTGCAACTGGCAATGGGGCGCGAGGATAGTAGGCAACTTTTTCGCAGCCAGCTTTATCTTGGTCGTTGCTATCAAGCAGCGGCGCAGTATTCGTTGGCATTGGCAGCACTGCAAGCAGCTGAAGCATTGCAACCGGATAACGAAGAGGTAAAATCTGATCTTGAGCATTTGCAAAAAGAGCTGCCTTAGTGGTAAAGGCAGCTAATCTAATGAAGCCGGTGAATCAGGTCAGCAATAATTAGCAGTAGACCGGCAACCAATTCAACAGCAAGAAGTAGTTTGCCTCCCCAAACGCGAAAGCCTTGAGCAGCGATTTTCTTTCGGTAGCGACCACTCCATACCATTAATGCTGGGAGTATCATCACTAATATGACGCAGAAAATGCCGCCGATGCGCAGAGCGGTAATAAAAATGTTTGGAGTGAAGGTCAGAATGAGTATCACAGGTAGAAAAGTGATGGTATAGATCAGCCACTTCTGTTTGCCGACTTTTTTCAAACGGAAACCATCGGCGAGGAAATCAGAGAGTGCTAGTGTGACTGCTAGGAAAGCCGTTAACATACAGATCGAAGTAAATAGGTGGGCAATACTGCTGAGCCAACCGTTATTGGCAATATTGCTCAAGAGTTGGGTAAGCGGGCCAACGACGGCACCATGGTTGGCGATTGCTGCCAGGCCATTTGCACCATAGGTGGGTAGTGTGCTTTGTACAACATAGTTCCAGGCGATGTAGCAGATCAGTGGAATTAGACTGCCAATAAGAATTGCCAGCCGCAGCTGCTTAATATTACTGTTAAGGTACACGCGCATGGATGGAATAATAATCGAATAGGTAAACGAGAGTGCGATTACCATCAATGTTCCTGTTGCATGATGAATATTGTTTTGCGGGAGTTGATGGAAGTGGGTATGTGGTGCAATCAACATAATGAGTAGTAGTAATGAGGCGAACTTTATCATCATGAGGCCGCGATTGGCATAATCAATCCAATGGGTGCCGCACCAAGCAATACTGCCGAGTAGTAGAATGTAGATAATGTGACATAGCGGGTGGGGCAGGTTGAGCTTCATAGCACTGAACAGGCTAATTAATAGATCACTGCCGCCAGCAGTGTAAGCGCATAACACCGAATAGAGGAGAAGGCAGTAACTAGCCCAGGCGACTAACTGGCCGATTTTTCCTAGAGTGGTTTTACTCATCGATACTAGATTATTATTGTCCCGTAGCCATAGATTGACTTCCAGTACCAGCAGTGCGCCAATGGTCATGA
>JANQHY010000230.1 GCA_028282395.1 Gammaproteobacteria bacterium | reverse complement strand
TATTCACCAGATGACTCTCCTGGCGTGTGAGTGTCTCTTGCAGCAGGTTCAATAATCCTTTGCGTTTGGCAAACCAGCGGCGCCGTTGAGCTTTCAGCTGGTTCTCAGCGTCGGTTTTGTCAAGCACAATAAAGCGGCTAACCCAGCGGTAGCTAAACGGTAAGTGGTTGAGCTGTTCCAGAAGTGCCGGCATCGAGGTGGCAGGGAAGCTTAATAGAGACACCACACGTAGATGAGCATCGCCTAATTTTGCTGCTAAGCCACCTAGTAGGGGGGTATCGGCTAGCAGTGCATCAAGGTACATTGGGATCTCTGGCATCCGAACGTGATGCGGGTTTGCTGATACGGTACTGTGTAGATAGGTGAGCAGGGCATCATCTTGCAATAGATCTGCAGTCCATGAAGCATCAGCAAGCAGGTCAAACAGTTGGTTGCGTAAGCTAATAAAATAATCAAGAGCTTGTTCATCACGAGATGATTGTGGCGCTGTTTTGATAAATAATTGCGATAGTCGTGACGATTTTTCGCTCGGTGCTAACCATTGTAAAGTAAAGTAGTAGTGGTTAATAAAATTATTACAATTATCAGCGAACTGTTGTCGCCGTTCAGCATCAATGAGTGCACTGACGGCATCAGGGAAATGGCCCGGGGAAAAGTAGCGATTACATGGCTGCCGTTGTGATTCAACATAAACGACCCAACCACTACCGAGTCGTTTTAGCATATTGTTAAATTTTGCCATGGTGGCGATTAATTGTGATTCTGTCGAAGATTCGACATCAGGGCCACGAAAGGTTAGTGTGCTTTGTAGTGAACCATCTTTATTGAGAACAACATCAGGACGAACCAGTGCAGCCCAGGGAATAAGATCTGCTAAGCGCGGGGAGGTATTACGGTAAGTTTTCAAATTGATCATTACTGTTGTCCGCTACACATCATAATACAATTTTTTCCGCAGGTGGCGCAGGATAACTTCAAAAAAATAGGCATCGTGTTTGGTGAGTAGCATAGCAAGCAGGTGAGTGACGAGAAAGACAGGGAGTAAATAGATCTCTTGCAGCCCAAGTACTACTGCTGCGGCAATTGTTGTGTGAAGAATTGCCAATCGTCTCGGTAGCCCAGCAAGTAAAATAGGTGTTGTCAATGATTGATGCAGAGGAATACGGTAACCTGGCGTTTCCATTTACTGTGCCCCTTTAAAAGCCAGTGCCACTGGTAATGCCAAATAAACTACTAAGTAGTGATGCGGCAGTAAAAGCAATCGACAGCCCTAAAACAACTTGGAACATGCGTCGCATCCCGCTACCAGCTTCGCCAAAAGCGATACCAAATCCAGATAGCATAATGGCAATGACTCCCAAAAAGTGTGCGACAGGTCCAGTTAACGAGATTAAAATTTTATGGAGCGGTGATTCCCATGGTAATCCAGTATCCGCGGCCCAGGCAACGGAAAATGGAAACAAAATAATTATTTTTGCCAGCATATGGACTCGTTCAGGTAGTGATCTTCTCATAATTTTACCTTTGTCTAATTACATTAGTTGGAGGGCGCAATCGTTGGCGCCTATATTTCTGCACTTTTTTAATTTAGGCAAAAATCCTAGCACGAGCTATTTTTTTAATCAAGCGCTATTTACCGAAGCTCACATGTCTATTATCTGAACATATAAAAAATATGCTATATCTTACATAAATTAAAAATTTACTTGGCACAGCTTGATCGATTAATAGCGTTAGTTAGCTAGTGAATGCTAATTTATTTAAGAAATTTTAATAGAGAAAACCATGCAGTAATGGCATATTGGTAAATTGAGTTTTTATAAGCACTATGGAATGCTTTATAAAAGAAGCACATTATCATATTTCTAACCTTTCAAAGAGTGTAATTAGAAATAATAGTGTTTATCCGTTGTTAGTTTTTCGCATATTTAATACTACAGCCGTAAGGTTTTGTTCTTGGTTGACTGACTGGGTTGCCTGCCAGAAGTTCATTCAATGCCTTACGCACATAATTTTCAGAGCTTGGAATATCCTGTGATTTAGTCGAGGGGCGATCATCAATTGCGCCTGTATAGACGATTTTGCCATGATCGATAATTACCATATATAACGCTACTTTTGCCCCATAAAGGCGTCCTATCCTGCCATCTGGATCGAGAATATTAATAACCTGTGTAGGCACTTGGCGTTTATTGACGAGTGCTTTCGCTTGCTCTTGGTTAACATAGCGTGGTGATCCCTCGTGGCTAGAATAAATTCTTATCCATTTTACCCCTTTAGCCGTATATTCACGCTGTAGCTGTTGCATATTCTGTACATTATAATGCTTTAAGACAAACGGGCAGTCTGGATCATACCACTCAATGACAGCAATGCCGTTACCAATGTATTGTAATAAATTAATCTGTTTGCCATTAATTGTTGTAGCTGAGAAGTTGTGTGCTGGCTGACCAATCTGTAGAGTTGCAGCACTAGCTACAGTCGATAACAGTATAATAGAAATAGTTAAATTAAATAGTCTGTTAATGATTGTCTTCATCATTGCTCTCCTTGTGTTTTGTTGCTGCCGCTTGTTCAATTGCTGCAACAACCCGCTTTGTCGTTAACAGTTGCGGTAAAACTGTTGTCTTACCATTATAGTCGTAAATAACGTAGAGGGGAACACCATCACGATTAAATTCTCTCAAGTAGCTTAGTATCTCCGGATTGCGATTTGTCCAATCACCGACAAGGTAGCGTACCTGATACTTTTTCACAGCCTGATAAAATGGTTCCGTGGAAAGTGCTACTTTCTCATTGTACTTACAGGTCAGGCACCAAGCAGCAGTTTGATTGACTAATACTAATTGCTGCTTGCTCAATGCTTCATTTAATTTTGCTTCACTAAAAGGTTCCGCAATTCCTTTACTCATCACTTTTGATGATTGCTGATTAAGCAGTACGATAGGGTAAAAAGCGATGATGACTATGATCACGATGCTACTATAACGTAACCAACTAGCGCGCTTTTGTAGTTTGTCGCTTAACCAGATAGCAAATGCCAATCCAAGTAGGCCCAACATCACAAGCAGGACGGAGGTATGCTCAGCTTGCTGTATTAAAACCCATAGTAGCCAAACAACACTAGCAAACAGTAAAAAAGCCAAAAACTCCTGAAAAACTTTTGTCCAGGCGCCTGGTTTAGGTAGGCACTTTGTTAAAGGGGGAAATATTGCTATCAGCAATAATGGTATGGCAAAGCCAAAACCTAATGCCAGAATAATTGTAATGGCTACGGCCGCAGGTTGTGTAAAGGCGAAGCCGATCGCTGTTGCCATAAATGGTACTGTACATGGGCTAGCAACAAAAACAGCCAGAATGCCAGTGAAAAAACTCGCTATGCTGTGGTGTTTAGATGTGGTCAAACCTTGACCTAATCCCATTAGAGAGGTGCCAATATGGACGTAGCCAGTGAAGCATAATGCCAAGAAGAAAAACAGATAGGCAAGTAGAGCAATGATAATGGGGGATTGGAGTTGATAACCCCAGCCTACAGCATGTCCAAATAAACGTAATGTTAGTAGAATACTAGCAATGACAGTAAAAGTTAGTAGAATCCCCAGCATATAAAATAGGGCATTGCTAACATTCTGCCAGTAGCGTTGATCACGATTTTGACTGATAGAGAGTGCTTTCAGCGCCAATATTGGGAAAACACAAGGCATGACATTCAAAATTAGTCCACCAAGAAAAGCGAATAGTAGAGCCTGCAGGACTTTTGTTGTTAGAAACTGCATTGGCATCATCGTACGTTTAGCCTGTATTTGATAATAGTGCTTTGGTTGAGCATCCGTATATTCAACCTGCAAAATGCCGCGAGTTAGCGCTAATGGTTCAGCAAAGTCGCGCTTTAGAGTAATATGATAGTGGCTATCCACCGTTGTAATTTTTGCTTTACCATTAATAGCAAGCAGACTCTCTTGCTCTGGATAAAAATAGACGCTTTTAATTGCTTGTGGTAATGCTGTCTTGGGAATGATAAGTGTTAGGCTATCTGCTGTAGTAAAGTACTCTGCTGATGGTAATAGCTTAGCTAGCTTGCCATACTGCTGCGCAATCAGCGCAGATGCGCTACTAGGGGCTTTCTGCTTAGCAATCGTTAATGGCAACGTAAATGTTGCCTGTTCCGGTACGCAGATATCTTCACATATTAGCCAGTCACTGGTAACGTTTAACTGGTAGTCGCCCATTTTAATCTGCTTATCAATTGTGATAGGAATAAAATAATAGGCATCTCCCTTATAACCAAAATTTACCAAATCACCAACTTGCATGCGTGTAGGTGGAAGATATTGCTGCTCACCGGCGCTGATACCTGGTGGTAAATTCCATTGGTGTTCAGGCGCTAGCCCTGAGTCACCAGGATTTTTCCAGTAGACATGCCACCCAGTTTTAGGATGGATATGCAGCATCGCAATAATTTTCTGACCTGGTTCGGCGCTGCGGTAGTTTAGCAACATGTCGCTAGTTGAATAGTTATTAACTACCTTGGCTGATGCTGAAAGCGGTATAATCAATAAAGCAAATAATAGAAATAGTATCAGTGATAAAATTACTGGTATATTATGGTATTTCACTGAACATTGCATAGGATTTTTCAATCTACTCTCCTGGCACGCTATTAGTTAAAATCCGGGTTAATCAGATTTAAACCAATTGCTTTATTCATTGTTCTAACCGGCATTTCTCCTAATGGATTGATAAATAGCTCTAAGGTTACAGCAACCTTAGCATCAAAAAGGTGGCCGCCAATCACGGAAAAATTATCCTTGCCGAGAGTGGTATGCAGATGAACAAATAGCTCTTTATCATCTATACTCGAAATGTTTCCATTTAAGCTTAATACTTCATAATCACCAGAATATGTTTTACGCTTGAATGCTTTCTTTTTCAAATTATAAAATCCTAGTGTGGGATTCTCAATGGCGCCAATGCCGGAGATACTGCCACCATGAATATTGGCGGCACTAATACAGGTTTTGATTGCCTTAAAGACGTCTTGATCTTTTTTCAGAATTAGCATAAATGGTTGCATTGGGGGGATGTTTTGACACTGATTGCTATATACAATACGAGTTGTTGAAATGGGTTTGGCGGTTGTAAGCGTAACAGCTAGTAATCCTACTAATAAAGCTAAAAAATACTTTTTCATCCCTTTTTCTCCTACAAGCATTACTTACTCCTATATTGATGTATGATAATGCTAATTTATACGATTATCAAATGTCCGTGGCCAACACTATTTTTCATGTTATGATAGCAGAGGCCAACACTTGCTAAATAAGGAGAGCAAATGCGTACTAAAGCATTAACTATGGGTTATCGTTATAATGAGTCACGACTAATTTATTTTATGGGTGCACTTGGCACTATTGTTGAGTGGTATGATTTCGCTATTTATGGCCATTTAGCCGCGGTTTTTGCCAAGCTTTTTTTTGTTGAGAAAAGCTCCTGGGTATCATTGGCATTGGCTTATGGTGTATTTTTTATTAGTTATCTAGCACGGCCAGTTGGAGCGCTAATTTATGGTTATATTGGCGATTATTTAGGGCGCCGCACAGCACTACTGCTATCCATTACGATGATGAATATTTCTATGCTGATTATGGCATTCCTACCTACTTGGCAGAGTATTGGAATTGTAGCACCGATAATACTACTAACGTTTCGTATTATTCAAGGAATTTCGACTGGGGGCGAAACTGCAGGCGCACTGATTTATGTATTGGAGTCTGTTGATGAGAGGCGACATGGATTTTATGGTAGTCTTATCTGGGTGATGGCTTTAATAGGGGTATTATTGGGCTCAGGCGTTATGGCAACAGTCACTGAACTATTATCTCAAACTCAATTATACCATTGGGGCTGGCGTTTGCCTTATTTTATTGGGGTTGCATTAGGTGCTACGGTTTTAATTCTGCGTGCGTTCATGCCAGAATCAATCGCCTTTGCTAAAGAGAAAGCTAAACAGGTAGATGACGATGTTAGTGAAAAAGCATCACCATTAAGGGAGGCGTATTGGCATCATAAATTTAATATCTTGCTAATTATCTGCTTGACAGCATTGCCAGCGGCAAGCATGACATTTATTCTCTACTACTTTCCACAGTCTGTAGAACAGTACCATTATACTATCTTCTCTAAAGAGTTAGGGATTAGTACCATTATGACATTTGTACTAATTATCACTATGGTATTGTTTGGCTTTCTTTCTGACTATGTTGGTAAAGTACGCCTAGTACTGTTATCTATTGGCTGTTTTCTATTATTAAGCTATCCGATTTTAGCAATGACAGTAGGAGCAGCATGGTTAATTATCATCACAGCACAGTTGTTATTAACAGTTATGGGTGCAATGTATGATGGACCATTCCCAGCAGTGATTTTTAGTTTAAGTGCGTTACGTGTAAGGTACACAGTTTTGGCATTAGGCTATAATACGGGTTTTGCGTTGTTTGGTGGAGCAGCACCATTGGTTGCAGCAATATTAGTTCATAGGTTACATAATTATGCCGCAGCAGCCTTTTATCTGATGGCGGCTGCATTCTTGTCTTTATTAGGATTAATTATGCTATGGTATCGTCTCAAAAATGAGCGAGAAAGGAATAGACAAGTAGATAACTATTTGCCATGATGATTGTATTCAATGGTAATCATATGGGTAGAAACTATTATGAGTTTTAATCAAGAATATATTGAAGAGAAATTAACTAATCATCGTCAACGTGAAGCGCATAAAAAGCGTAATGTTAAGAAAAACCAACTCGATTCTCCTAACAAACTCTCTTTAACCGAGTTTAAGTTATATAATCATGGTAGCAAATATAAGTTTAATCATGAGATACACGCTTCTACTGCAATCAACCATCGTAATATTACGGGTTCTTTTGAGAATTGGGTAAAATTTAGCTGGTTTGGTAAACAGTATCTAAAGTATCAAATAGAGCAATATAATCGCCTGCTGGAGTGTTTGAAAATGGAAAAAGAGTACAAAATTCAGCAAGAAAATGATATTGAAAATGCGCAGCATGATTGTACAATCTAAACCATTCTACTGCAGACAATATATCCATTAAATCCGCATTGTTTTTTTTAATTAGCATAGAAAAATATATTTTAAGTAATTGATTATATTTTGTATTATTTAAATAATTGAATTACATGAATAAATTCATCAATACCATTTTTGAGAAAAAAATATTCTTTTTTGTAAGGCAAAGTATATACTTTTTACTGTTTAATGCTCTAATAAATTCTGGGTAGAAATAGTCCTAAATTTACATCAATAATCCCGTTTTATTTATAAAACGCTAATCCTATTACGTCTTAAAAAAGAGAACAGTTATGTCTTTTAATAAACAATTACTTTGTAATGAAATTGATATCATTGTTGATGAAAAATTCTCAGATCTGTGCAGTGATAATGATGCCTATAAGAACGAGATTGATAAAATTGATCGTGAGCATGAAGTTCCTGCTTATCTTGCAGATAACCATTCACAAAAGGAACAAAGCTTCCCAGAAGAGATAGGTGTGTATGAGTATAGTGGGGGCGTAATTGCTTATCCATTCTAATAAGGTGGTATTGCTCTTTCAAAGAGATTAGCGTTATTTTATACTGTTTAGGCTGATTTCAGAGAGTTCTACTTTTTCAGGTAGGTCTCTACTTGGAGAAGAAATTAGTCCCTGCAGTAGCTCTCGCCTTTCATTTTTATCCATTTTTCTGTTTAAACCATTAAGGACGTTCCATAGAGTTTCTGTTTCGAATTTCTTTTTTCCGACAAGTCGTGAAAAAATATTAGAGCTGTCTCTTATGTAAGAAGCTTCATCTCGTAAAACAGAGGAGATATCATTATAACTTTTTCCTTTTTTCTCTAGTCCAGTAAGTATTCCCTCTAGTTTTAATCTCTCTTCTTTACCCCAAAACCATTTGCCTTCCAGTGCAGTTATGATTTTCTTTACTAATTTTGTTGCTTGAGCCAAATTTTTTCTAGTCTGTAATGGTCTTCTTTCTTTTGTGTTGTTATGGTTAATAGAGTTGCCAATCTTGCTATTATTGATTCTAATAAGTTGGTTATCTTCATTGTTAGAGATGGCTTCCATTCTTATTTTGATCGCATCCTTAAAAAGCTTCTTAACGTCATCTAGCTCTTCTTGAGGAAGGCTAAGATAGTCTTTTACTTCCTTTAAGTCGTTTTCGCTCATTGGTAGACGGTAGAAGCGTTTTTCATATCGCTTTTTTAAATCATTTATATCAATATTTACGCAGTAGACGATATTTTCTCTGTCTTTTATATTCATCCCGATATCCGCGCCCATATTAAGTGCTTTCTCTGCTTCATATTGTGGATGACCTGGAATGAAGGAGGAAAAATAGTTGATTGTCTTCTCAATTCTTTTGTAGGCCTCCGAGCGTTGTTTATGTTGATTATTCCTGGCCCGATTATTAATTGGTCTAATAGGGTGTTTATCTGTCAATATTAATGAAGTGGATGAGGGTGCTGGAACTTTCTTGTTTCTACTTTGCTTGTGGGTAAAAAAATTGCGCTGAGCAGTTTCAAGAGAGCGTTCAACTTCTTGCAGTAATTGGTTCCATGAGATATGCTCAAGAGCGAACTTCTTGTGTAGGCGATACTTTCCTAGTTTATCTTTAAAATAGATTATCTGCTCTTTTGCCTCTTTAAGCCAGTTTTCATTGCTCTCATTAATCCGTTGATTGTAGTTGCTAGTGTTTTGATTTAGCCAGTTTAGTCGCTTTAGTTCGATAGTAATCTTTTTGCTTTCTTTGATGCACTGTAATAGGGCCATTAATGCGGACTGTGGATCGAATTGATACGGCTTTTTGTCGCAGTGTGGCATGGTAAATGTTATGGCCAATAATACTCTGCTGATGTGTTGCCTGTACTTCTGTATTACATATTTATAGGTGATTTCACCGCCTTTGAGAGTACTTTCTGCTAGATGGCTCTTTTGGAACTTTCGATTTTCATCTATAGTAGCGATTTGTTGCAGTAAGATCTTTAAATCGCTTGCTCCTAATCGCTTTGTCTCTCTTTTGGCTTTGTTGGCAATAGAGACAATTTTTTTTGCTGACTGTTCACAGAACCTTCTGTTTAGCAGTTCTACCGAAACTTCATAGAGGTCATTAAGTGAGTCGTACATGGTTTCGTTCTCTGTAATACCGTTAGCACAATATTAGTTTATTAGTTAATAATCATAAGTTAATTAGTGATTTTTTCATGTAAATATATACTATTTTATTTGTCAGACAAGATGGGCGTAAAAGTGTATTACTATTTCGCTGAATAAATAGCAAGTGTTTGAATCAATTATCAACGCCGCGGTTTTGCCTTACGCTTTAGTGCTTTTCTTTTGCCTGGAGCGGCTTTCTTAAACGTTTTTGCAGATGATCTTTTTTTGCCGCGGCTACGTTCAGAACCCTCTCTTCTACTATAAGGAGACTTTTTCCGTGGTTTTTTAGACTTAGGTTCGGTAGCAGCAATCTCCTGTGAAGGTAGTGGATTTGCTTGCTGTAGTAAATATGCCAATGCTGCGGCAATATCCTTTGCTGAGCAGTCATCTTGTGCACTGATGCTTTCTACCATTTCACGATAGGGGGCTAATTTTTTACTTTTGTTGATGATACCAATTACCTTTTCTGCAAGCTGTTTACTACGCTTCTCACTCATCTCTTTTAATGACGGTGGTTCGGCTTTTTTGATAGAGCTATCAATAGAGTGTTTAATGTCATTTAGTAAACGATACTCTCTTGGCGTAATAAAGAGCAATGCCTTGCCTTTACGTCCAGCACGACCCGTTCTACCGATACGATGAATATAGGACTCTGTGTCGTGAGGAATATCAAAATTGATAACATGGCTGATGCGCTCAACATCAATACCGCGTGCGGCAACGTCCGTGGCAACAATGATATCCAGTGAGCCACTCTTAATGCGTTCAATCGCTTTTTTACGCAGCGATTGATTCATATCGCCATTGAGTGCTGAAGCTTCATAACCCCGAGCTTGTAGTTTCTCTGCCAGTTCGCTGGAGCAGTTCTTGGTGCGAGTGAAAATAATAGCGGCTTGAATATCTTCAACTTCAAGAAAGCGGGTGAGTGCATCTAGCTTCTGATTTCTAGCCACACACATATAGAATTGCTCTATTGTATCAACACTGCTCTTTTTTGGTTGAATATGAATTTTTTTCGCATTTTTCAGGTAGCGTTTGGCGATCTTTTTAATAGAGGGGGGGAGAGTTGCTGAGAATAGTGCAGTTTGGCGACTATGAGGAATTTGTTCAAGAATCCATTCGATATCACCAATAAAGCCCATTTTTAACATCTCATCTGCTTCATCCAGCACTATCGTTTTTAAGGCGTCAAGCGATAAAGTGCCGCGGCGCAGATGATCCATAATTCGCCCTGGTGTGCCAACAATCACATGGGCGCCGCGTTTGAGTGCGCGGAGTTGTGTTTGATAGTCCTGGCCACCGTAAATTGGTGTAACATGGAAACCTTTTAGATGTTTAGCGTAGCTTTGAAATGCTTCTGCTACCTGGATCGCAAGTTCACGTGTTGGCGCAATGATAAGCGCCTGTGGCTTTTTGCGTGCTAAGTTTAAATGCGACAGGACCGGCAGGGCAAACGCAGCGGTTTTGCCCGTTCCAGTTTGCGCTTGTGCCAACAGGTCATTACCTTCCATGAGGACAGGAATGCTCTGTTCCTGTATCGGTGTTGGCTCCTCATAACCTAATTCAGCCAGTGCTGATAATAGAGGAGCATCGAGCCCAAGGCTGCTGAAAGGTTTTGTTGTTGGCATATGGGGTTTCCTGCGCGTTAGATGTTATTAGTAGCGCCGCTCACTGCTTCTGCTGCCACGGTTACTCTCTTTCGCCGTGTTAACATTCAGTTTTCTGCCATCAAGCTCAACACCATTTGCTGCTAAGGCTTTTTCGCCTTCTTCGTCCGAAGAGAAAGTAATAAAACCAAATCCTTTTGAACGGCCTGTTTGATAGTCGTTAATTATCTTTAGGTCTTCAATATTGCCATATTGAGAGAAGAAGTCACGCAGCTCCTCTTCGCTGGTATTGTAAGATAGGTTGCCGACATAAATTTTAGATTGGTTCATAAGTATAACCCTTGTTATTTTGTTAATAAAAACCTAGATATGAAACATGAAAGCATTCATGAGAATGGTTGCGAGACACATCAAGCGTTGCTGATTATAGGGGGGTAGCTGCTTGATGTCACCCTTTCACATGATTTTTTTTATCTTTTTTGGTCATTTTGATATTAAGTTTGCTAATCTAGTTGAATCTATTTTGTCCTCCTAGCCAATAACCAGTTGATTTCATTTGCTAAAGTAAGAAAATTTAGATTTCGGCCAGAATTATTACATATTTAGCAGTATTTGCTTACGTTCTGTATATATAGGACTTTATTCCAATCTATTGTACGATTGTCTGTTATAGATAATTAGGTTATATTGAATAATTAGTTGATTGTGAAACAAAAATAGGGTGGGTAGTATGACAGATAGAGCATCTCATTATGAAGTGGTTGTTGTTGGTCTTGGTGCAATGGGGGCGGCAACGCTATATCAGTTATCAAAAATGCATAACAATGTCTTAGGTATTGATCAGTATCATCCGCCTCATACACTCGGTTCAAGCAATGTTGAAACGGAGACGCGGCTGACACGGGCAGCGGTGGCTGAAGGTGGTCAATATGTTAACTTAGTGCGACGCTCCCACCAAATCTGGCGCCAGCTGGAGCAGGAGGCAGGTCTTGCATCTGGACAGGTATATAATAATGATACGGGTGGGTTAATGATTGGTCCGGAAAAGTCACAGTATCCAATCCGTGGCCACATTAACAATTTTGTCGAGACAACTCGTCAACTTGCGATAAAGCATCATATTCCTCACAAGAAACTTTCTGCTAGTGAAATAAAGCAGACTTACCCGGCACTGCAAGGTATCAAAGATAACGAGATAGGCTATTTTGAAGAGGAGATGGGGTATTTAAATATTAAGCTGTGCATACAGACCCAATTAGAGATGGCGCAGCAGCGTGGTGCCGCTGTTGCTTTTGATGAGAAGATGGAGAGCTTTGCCCAGGTGTTAGAGGGCAATACTGAATTAATTTGTGTCAAGACCAATAAAGCGGAGTATTATACGAAAAAATTGGTTTTTGCGGTTGGGCCATGGGTTGAGCAATGTCTTGAAGAAGTTGCGCTGGATGTCAGGGTCTCACGACAGATTATGTTATGGTTTGAGCTGGATCAGGCTTACAGGGATCACTATAACAAATTGTCGACCATACTATGGGATTTGGATGGCGACTATTTTTATGCGGCGTTATCACTTGATGGTAAAAGTATTAAGGTTGGTGTAGAGTTTCTGAATGACATTGCCGTGACGCCTGAGAATGTTGATCGAGAAGTGAGTCAGGAAGAGATTGCAGCGGTTTTACAGCAGATTCAACCGCGGCTGCCTGGCGTGCTGAGCAACTGTGTCAAATCATCTGTTTGCTTGCTCACTTATAGAGCCGATGGTAACTTTGTTATTGACTACTATCCTGAAGCGGATGGTAGTAAGAATGAAAACGTCATGATTGTTTCAGCCTGCTCGGGGCATGGCTTTAAACACTCTGCTGCAGTAGGCGAAGGAGTGGCGCAACAAGTGTTAGATGGTGATAGCGAGTTAAAATTATTTGAGCTGTTTGGCAATAAACTTAATGCAACTGCTGATATTTAATTTGAGGTAAAGCTAGTAAACATGAAGAAAAAAAAATTTATTCGGTGGCGCTTGTGGTTTCTCTGTCTGTTGATGATCCCTGGTTATTTGTTTGCTTCACCAGAATGGCTTGTTGCGCCAGTTTCCAGTGATAACCAAATTTTACTACGAAAATCTCTCATTGGTGTATTTAGTCAGGATCAGCTTGATATAGCGACTGCTGATCAACTTATGGGGGCATTCATGCACGTAAGCGCTTCTGGCAAGAGTGAGTTTTTATGGATGCTAGCAACACACTGTGCAGGGACACATTCATCCATTAAATTTGGCTATTTGGTTGATAGTATTGCGGTGATAAATGATCCGACAATCGTTGTCAAAATGGTTCATTTCTATCGCACCCAACAATTAAGTCAAATGGATAAAATTCATTTATTAAGTGACATGGCGCAGCTTGTGGGTAGTAAAAGTATTATTGCCGCTAGCCACCGGAGTGCGCAGGCACGGAAAGAGATAAAAATAGTACAGGAGCTGTTTCAAGATATCTTGACAACTTCCGAGGATCGGGAGGAGCTAAGACAGGCTATTATGCTTTATCCTAATATTGCTCCACCTGATCAGGCATATCCCTTAGCTAATCAGGCAAGGGTTAGGGCGGCAAAATTATTTGCTAAGCCCATTTTAGATCAACGCGAACAGATTTTTCAAGATTTGCTGCAAGCAACTGCAACGAAGCAGAGGCAGCGACAGCTTATGCCGCAATTATTAAAGAATATGACACATGAGTCAGAAGATCGTAGGAAGAAGTTTAATCGTATGCTTTATCTATGGTTAAAACAGGTGCATTTGAGCGATATCAATCCAGAGATAAAGCCGGAGTTATTGCGTTATCTTTCACAAAATCGTTTAACAGTACAACAGGGTGAACGCAGAAAGTTTGGCATGATAGAGATTTCCTCCTCGGTGATGCTTTCTGCCAAACTAAGGTGTGCTAGTGATGCATTGGTCCAGAATTGTGTCAATAAGGCTATTATGAATACGGTGAATACAGAACAATTGGCCGCTATTATTATTGGGGCTAATAGTCAAACACTTGCGAGTCTGGGGCATGCTAATTTGGAGCTGATCAGACACAGAATTGAATCGGTACCTAGGAAGAGAGGGCGATTGCCACGATTGTATATGGATGCTATTTTCAGAATAAATGCATGCCGTTATGAAACAGGCCGATAGTTTCAATATTTTACTAGATAAGTTGCTATCAATGTGCGTGACAACTTGCGCCAGGCTTTAGTGGGCGTAAGTAGGGCGAATGTTTTAGCCAACTAGAGTCGGGGTAGTAAGCAAACAGCAGTGAGCCACCTTTTATGGTATTAATTACCGGTTTAATCAGCTCATCAGCAATCGCAAAACAGCCCCATGTATTACCAGCCATGCCATTTTTTTCAATATAGGCAGCACTCACATACTGGGCACTATGGATGACAATGAGGCGCCGGAAAATATTATCATTGATGCCTTTTTCCAGACCATGTAGGCGTAGAGAGTAGCCATTGTTACCATAGTAAGTTTTCCCAGTAACAATGACGCCAAAGCTACTTTGCAAGCTGTTTACACGATTAGAGAAGTGGGTAGCATAGAGTTGACCGCTGTTGGTGCCGTGAGCAACATAAGTGTAGAATAATAGTCGATCAGTTTTCATATCAAATATCCATAAACGCTTTTCATTGGAGGGCAGAGTGAAATCAACAATGGTTAGATAAGGTCTCTTTATCTTGCCACGGCAGTCTGCTTGAGCATAAGCGCGAAGGGCTAATTTGAGTACATGTGGGTTGAGGCCAGGAGTTTGTGAGGCGGGAATCGGTTGTTGAAGAGAGCTACAGCCGCTAGTCATAAAAACAAATAGAGATATGAAAATTATATATATCAATCTTTTACTAATCATTTTTTACCTATTTTCTCCGGTCTGTTGCGCTAATGCTAAAAAATTTGTGTCCATTCTAACGTAGATACTTTACAGAGAACAGCTTTTTAGTCATTAATTATCAACTGCTATTTAGACGCAGATATGAAAAGTTTTATGCCAAGCGTTGACAGTAACGGATGATAATGTCACAGTAATTGGACGTTACATCAACTATGGAACAGGGTTGCATTATGAAAGAGATTTTTACACAGTTAAATGTGCTTGACTACATTTTATTAGCGATTGCGTTGTTGTCACTATTGATCGGATTAAAGCGTGGATTTGTTCGTGAGGTGATGTCGCTGTTAATTTGGGTAGTGGCCTTGGTTATTGCTGTAATGTTCACGGGTGCGTTAGCTCATAAAATGAGCGCCTATTTCCATCCGCAGTGGATCGCTGAATTCGTTAGCTTTATTATTTTGTTAGTCGTCGTACTGATTGTTGGTAAAATTTTTGGTGGTTTATTAACCGGAGCAGTTGGCCATGTTGGTATGGGGCCAATTAATCATCTTTTAGGGGCAATTTTAGGATTGTTGCGAGGTGGAATTATTGCCGCATTAATTGTTTTTATTCTAAGTCATACTTTCTGGGAAGAGAGTAAATGGTTTAAAGGCTCACAATTTGCCCACCGATTGCTAGCGGTAACACACTGGAGTTATCATGAAGTCATTGACCAACAAAGCAAATACGCCAAGAAGAAAGCAGAGCAGAAAAAGGCGGAGAGCAGTAGTCATAGTGACAGCAGCCATGAAGCAAGCAAATAACTAATAAAAAATTCTATTTTTAACTGTACTTCTTGTCGTTCCGTGACACGCACTTCGTCATAGTGGGCAGTGCCGCCATTGTGTGCACTTGACCCTGTCATCGTAAGCAATTCCATCATCTCGCCACTTGTCCCGTCATCGCGCGACACCCACCCGTCGTCCCGCGACTTGATCGCCGGATCTAGCAAAGAAATAAAGTTTCGTTGGGATGATTGGCGTTTTGCGTCAAGTGTTAACTGGACCCCGCTGGACGACGGGAGTGAGTGCTGTAGGCCACTGCTGAGTTTTGCAAAATCTCACTGCCTAACTAGCGGTAGGCCTGTCGGGTGTGGAGTCGAGCCCTTTCTCTGCTGCAAGGCGGCGGTCGTGGTCGGTGATCTTTTTTTTGCCTTTATTAAGATAGTCATGCAAGATCTCTAACAATACCTTGATAGGTTTACCTTTTAGGCCAGGGATCTGAGCCATAATCGCTTCAGCATTTGCTTCAAGGCCAATTTCACCTAGTTGCTGTAAAAGCTGATTGACTTCTGCCATCATATTGTCGCCTATTTCTCCCATCTCTTTATCACCCCATTTATTGAGGTTGCCAAGCCTGTTCTCAGCTTGATTGGGTTCGCCGGTAGCGTTAATCGTTGAAAAGGGGCCGATAAATTGCAAGACACCATTTGGACACTGTACGCGTTTATCGCTTGGATCAATTCTAGGTTTTTTTAGTCGTTCCCGATTCAAAAAAACTGATTTTACTCCTTTGAGCAGATCATCTTCACTATAAATAAAGTTTTCGTCATCAAGTTTTTTTTTCATTTTGTTAATGAAAGTATTGAGTTTGCCAGAATTACTAATTTCCAATTTACTGCTACGCTTTTTAAGCTCCTGTAGCTGTGATAACACGGCATTGATAGATAAATTGCTAGCCATTGATAAGTACCTCAAGATAATTCAGGTCAAGAGGAAGTGATAAATTAATACCACGCTTCTCAAGCTCAAGGCCAAGATCTTTTGCTTCACTGATAAGAGATTTAATCTCATCGCGCTGTTCTTGTAGTTCAATAGCTTTGGAGCTTTTACGTAGAATATTCATATAGAGCATTAAAAAGCGTTTTAACGGATTGGCTTTGCCGCTGATGCCTTTGACTAAGTCGTGCTCATCAATTTTTAATCGACTGACAACAGCTGCTAAGGGCTTATCCAGTAGCCAAATAATTAGCAGTGTCGTGGCTAGAGATAGATCACTCGGAAAGACGCTTGCTTGTTTACCCATCTTTAAATCCATAAAATAGCACTGCTTTATAACAACTTATCACCTAGTTTACTATGTAGAGACAATTTTTGCTAGTATAATTCATCAGTTTTACGGCAGTTTCACTCCGGCAAAACTGCTGTTATATACCCAACGCAGATCAAGATGCGAATCTGCACCTCCCACTTTGCAGCGATCTTGTCACGTTATTCCGTCGAAAAATCGGCAAAATAGAATGACTATTCCGCCGATTTTTCTCGGTCACAACGTCCCAATCTCGCCACAAATTGGGTGTGCAGACAAACTGATTCTTCTTGCAAATCTGATTTCTTTCACTTCGCATCTTGATCTGCGTTGGGTATAGTGGCAAAATTCGTGTGATTTTGGAGGTGAGTCGATGGCGCAGCAGGCGTTAACAGAAATTTTTGACTTTTTGCCTTGTCAAACCCCTGATGGCTGGGTTGAACAGGCGCAACAACAGCAAGCAGTCATGCTGATCGACCATGCCCATTGTGAAAAGAAAGCAGCATTGACAGCTATCCATTTGATGCATCGTTACCCACAACGTCAGGCGCTACTTTTTCGTGCATCACGGTTGGCACGTGAAGAGCTCCGCCATTTTGAGCAGGTGCTCAAGTTGCTTGAACATCGCGCTATT
>JANQHY010000217.1 GCA_028282395.1 Gammaproteobacteria bacterium | reverse complement strand
ATATAGTAGACATCGAGTGTTTCGTTGCTTCTATGCAACTCTTCAGTACTATTTTATTCGTCAATTGAAACATAATCTTACATAGTTGTCTAGCTATTTACTATATTTTCCCCTGTTTTAGTTTAGGGGGAAAATTCCTCTCAATTCTATAAGCACATGATTTTTAAATTAATTGTCTAAATAATGTACATGTAGGAAATTTATGCTATCTATCTGATTACATCCACGTATAGTTTTTTTCACTATTTCCTCTATCCAGCCGATGAATCATTCTATTACACTATCTCCAAGTAAATGCTATTTTCATTGAAAGGAAGTCAAATGGAAAATCAATTCAATACTAATCCTCAGATGCGCCCTGTTGTTCTCGAAGCTATAAAAGAACTCTCCCCAAATTTTATAAAACTGCAAGCTTCTTATGATGCCAATAATTGGGAAGAATTAAAGCGTATTACGTATGAGCTAATGGACTTAGCTGCACTAACAATGCCGAACTTAAGCAAGTTATTATCAAAATTTCGATCACAGTTCTCTCCCCCTTATGCAGCCTACAAGAAAGAACGTTTACGCCCAGTTTATTATGAAATAGTAAATGAAGTGACATCTATCCTAAAATCTGATAAACTATAATCTCATTCATAGTAATTGAATAAATCACAAACATCCAAATTATTATTTTTTTAGATAATATTATAATAAGAAACAACTGTTTTTACAAAATGGAAAAGAGGCGTGATGAAATCATTCACTAATCTTTATAAATTATGCCAAATGATAAAAGGAGATAAAAATGATAACAAATATAAATCATGATGAACTAACAAGGCTTGATAAAATTTGTTCAGAGTTTCATTTAAGAAAATTTGAGTCCGTTAACTCGCCATTAGGAAAATTCAACATCAGAAAACTTCACGGATTTTTTTGCGGTGTTGTTACTATTGCAAATAAAAAAGAGACTATCGATATGTGCATTAATGATCTATGTGGTGATAAAAGAAACTTGATGTATGAGGATAGTAATCTACTCCACAGATTCATTGATAGTATTTCTTCAGATTTTAGAAATAGTGATCGTATTCAGCCTATACACTACCCTAATGTTTCGTTAAAATACATGGCTACACCATTTAAGTTTCTCTCTCAATGGTGCTCGTCTTATCTATCTTTTTTTCTTACAACCGATTTTTTGAGTCAAAATAGTAGAGTAAGAAAGTCACTCTCCCCAATATTCTTCCTATCAGATAGAATAAAGTTACAAGATAATTCTGACTTAAAAACCATGAAATGGAATTACAAAAGAAGCTTGCCTAAACTCCTGCATGACATATACTATTTATGTCGGAATGATAAGTGCCATTGTGATGAGTACTTTAAAAGTTGTGATTAGCTATCTTTCTACTCAAACTGCGACTAATTAGTTTTTATCTTCAATAGCTTTTTTAAAGCCTTTAGCTTACTTACTGGCAATTCCGTTGCCTGCCTAATATTCTCAATAGGTAGTCCTTGCTCTAATAGTCTTATAGCGATTTCCTGAGCCTTCTGTTCTTGAAGCTGTTGAGCTGCGGTCATGATTTCTCCAATGGCGTAGAAAATTAGTTTTTTTCTTTCTTTGCCACCTTTTTTAAGGACTGAATTTTTTTGATAGATAATCCAGTAATTTTGGATACAGATTCAGGTTTAAACCCCTCTTTTAGTGCATTGATAGCGATTTCCTGAGTTTTCTGCTCTTGAAGTTGTTGAGCTGCGGTCATGATTTCCCCCTCTTCAAAGTAATGTCTTGCCTCATTAGACAACACCTCCCATTCCGTGTCAAACTGTTGTGCCATATAGTATAACCCATCTTCACGCAAATCGGAAGTGTACCTAGACAAGTATTTGAATAATATATTTATTATCCTCCTAGATGGCTTTTTTCTCATACTGTATTTAAATAATAGGTCAGCGGGGGCCATTTCGCCATGCCTTGCTAGCTGTTCATCCGAGTAGTCATTGACGTTTACAAACAATGGCTTAAGAAAGTACTTATTAAAAGGCTTGGGCGGCATTAAGTCTTCTAGGCAAGTTGGGTATTTCGCCGTGTTTTCTTTACCATGAAAGTAGATTATCGAGATAATGGCTGGACGGTGCTGTTTAGGGTGCATCTTGCGATGCTCTAAGTAGATAAGCCGACTATATATCTCTGCTCGAATATAGGTCTCTTCATTTAAGGTAGATTGATGCTCACAATGGCAAATCAGGTAACTAGGATGGCCGTCTACTTTCGTTGTATAGACCATATCCGCTGTCCGTTCTCCCAGTAGCTTGCCAACCAGCGCTTCAGGGTTGAATTTATAAAGCGTTAGCTTCTTCCAGTCAATGCGTTTAGCGACTGCCTTGGGTAGGTATGCTTGAAGAAAGGCTCTGGCAATGCCTAGATGAGACATAAGTGTCTTAAACCAATTATTATGTTGTCCATTCGTTTTTTTCATATTGATACCCTTGCCCATTTAATAATATTGAAAGAAATGGTATCACTTAGTGGTAGGTTATTCTAGGAAGTGCCCCACTTCTTTCATAACCAGTTTTAGCCGACCAAAGAAATGTTTAATATCTGGTCTATAATTGCATTGTTTAGAGTGATAGGTAAATAGCCATGAGTGAGGAAAACAATGCCAATATTGATAGGCTTAAAGATAATAGTCAATTTATTGCTGAATTTGTAGCCTACAAGCAAACTGTAAACTCTTTATCTAATACACTCATCAATTGGCTCTATGGGCTTAATACAGGAGGGTTATTTGCAATAATTACTTTATATGCAACGGGAAGAGTAACAATAAAAGAAATGATCGCACCAACTATATTTTTTGTAATATCTTTAATAGGCACTATTATTTCAACTATTTTAGACTGGCAGAGGCTATATAATAAGTTGCCTGAAATAGAAAGAGATAAGAAAATTCCTAGTGTTTTTTCTCAAGAAAATCGAATTGATTCAGCAAAAATAGTACGAATACCTTGTTATGTGCTTACTATCTTAGGAATTATCACTATAGTGATTAGCCCATTACTTGCTTATGGTTTTTCTCACTGTGGTCAATCTATTCTTGCCTCAAATGCTTTTTTTATTTTACAATCTTAATCATCTATTAATAGCGCCTTTTATCGTGATTATAAATCACGAATTAATGCGATAATTCGGCTCTATATTAATATAATCCGTGACTTAATATCACACTTATTACTAAAATTAATCTCACCGAGTTTTAACAATATTATGGAAGTGCAATAATATTCTTTGTTCGCTGTTCTCGAACAGCGAACAAAGAATATATTGGCCTTGGCTTTTTACTATGTTGCCACGGGTTTTCCATTCTTATCATTCACTATTACTTTACAATTCGGATAGGTGCTGCAACCCCAAAAATATCCTTTTTTGCCTTTTCGCCGGATCAACGCAGACTGACATTTTGGGCATGGGTAGTGTGTGATACCAGCTTCACTGTCTTGATGGCTTTTTAGCTTTTTCAAATCCTCTAGCATAAAATCAAGAATATCTTCTTGATCTAGCAAGAAGTCATCAATTTTACCTTTACCATTGGCAATGTCTTCTAATGCTTGCTCCCACATAGCGGTTGTGCCTGGATTCTTGATCTTATCAGGCAGTAAACTAATGAGTGACCTTCCTTTTTCTGTTGAGATTAAGAGCTTCTTTTTTCGCTCAACAAATCCACGGCTAATGATCTTATCAATGATGTCAGCTCGGGTTGCTTCAGTTCCTATCCCTGCACTCTCTCTTAGTGTTTTCTTTAACTCTGGCTCATCTACGAATTTTGCAATGTTTTTCATTGCAGCAATCAGTGTGCCCTCGGTAAATCGAGCGGCGGGTTTTGTCTGTTTTTCTGCAATATTACTATCTATTGCTTTAACTTTGGTGGATTTTTCCATTTTTGGAATACTTGGTGAAAGGGGCTGCTCTTCGGTTTCTTCTCCTGACTTATCTATAGCTCGCTTCCAACCGTTGACTTTTGGCAATTTACAGCTCGCCATGAATTGCTCATTTTCACAAACCACTGTTACTTTTCTATGGGTATACTCATAGTTTCCCATAAATTGAGCTATGTAATGTCGGCGAATAAGATTATAGACTTGGCATTCATCTTTTGACATAGCTTGCATAGAGGCATTCTTATTGGTAGTAGGAATAATGCCATGATGCGCTGTTACCTTGCTATCATTCCAAGTAGGTGAGCGAAACGATAGATCACACTCATTAATTAATGATTGCATTTTGTTATCAATTTTAGCAATAGCCTCAAGTACGACACTGGCCTCGGCAATCTGGTCAACGGGCAAATAACCCGAATCCGTTCTAGGATAGCTTATTGCCTTATGCTTTTCATAAAGTGATTGGGCAACTTCAAGCGTTTTTTTCGCTGTATACCCAAATTGGCTACTACAAAGTTTTTGCAAGCTCGATAACGAGAAACACAACGGCGGCGCGACTTTTTTAAGCTTATCTGAGAACTCGGTCACTTCGCCGATTTTCCCTGTTATTTTTTCTCTGATGGTCTCGGCATAGGCACGTTTTAGACAACGCCCTTCTTCATCAGTGTAGTCTTCAGGTGGCTGCCAGAGAGCAAAGAACTCTCCTTGCTCGGCATGAAATAAAACGGATAACTCATAGTAATCCTTGGGTTTAAATTGCTCAATTTCTTGGTCACGTCTAACAATTAGTGCCAATGTTGGTGTCTGTACACGCCCTACTGACAGAACCCCTTGCCCACGAACTGAAAACAGGCTGCTCGTGGCCATTGTCATATTCATACCTATCGACCAATCTGCTCGTTGCCTACCTAGTCCAGACTGATAGAGTGGATAGGTCTCATCACCTGAACGCATGTCTGCTAATGCCTTTTTAATGGATACTTCGTCAAGGGCTGACAACCATAAACGATTAATTTTACCTTGATAGTTACAGTAGTCTAGGACTTCACGGCCAATGACTTCTCCTTCTCTATCAGCGTCTGTTGCAATAATGACTAGATTACTTCTTTTGAGCAATTTCTTTATCTTATTCAATTGCTGCTGTGTTTTTTTCTTTGGCACCATTTTCCATTTATCAGGAATAACAGGTAAAACCGCCATGCGCCAAGGTTTGAGATTTTCACAATACGTCTCTGGCGGGGCAAGTTCTAATAGGTGTCCCAAGCACCATGTAACTATTGCCTCTTTACCTTCTATAAAGCCTTCTTGCCGGTCTTTTACTCCTAAAACATTAGCGATGTCCCTTGCTTGAGAGGGCTTTTCACAGATATAAAGAGTCTTACTCATCTAGTTCTTCCTCTACCTCTTCCGTTGCCTCTTTTTCTTCTCCCTTTGAGTTCTCTTCTTCTGTTACGGTGCCTATCTCCTTTCCAACAAGCTGCTTTAATTGCTCAAAGAGATCATCAGCGAAAAGTGGCATAACATCTGAATGAATAGCTATTGATAAACGCTCTTTGTCTTGATCACTCAATGTTTCCAATACCGCATCTTTCTGAATCTTATATTGAGAAATTTGCGTAATTACACGCAAAATAGATTTCTTGTATTGGTCTGTCTTATTTGCAAATAGCCTACGTTTCTTGAAAATCAGTAATGTTACGCATGTTTCACTTAAACACATTAAAGTATCAAATTTGTTAATAATACGGTACAACGTAGCAGAAATAGGATTGGTAACACTTAGCTGGTAAGTATCATTGCTGTACGCTTGATAATCAATTCTATCTTTTACTTTTCGGCGAACCAGTTTAGTTAGTCTGGCAATTTCTTTATCATAGTACCCTTCTGCTTGTCGCGCAGCCTGATACCATTTGTATACTTCTAAAATGGCAATAATATTGCCGAACCTACTTTGATTATAAAGCTTCTCGATTTTATTGAAGCAGACATTTATTCTCCGCTTCTGATTATTAATTCGTAGATTCAATAGCCAGTGTGCATCACGACTTGCTGGCCTCACTAATATAACTTGACCCATTTTTACACCTCACAATTTTACCATTTAATAGCTGTGTTATATCAACACTAAAATCAATATGAATTGACAGGAGCTTCAAATCCTCTTTGTTGTTTCTTTTCAGATAGAAGACACTGCTATCCGCATTCCCATTTTCTATAAGTAACTTTTTACATAAATCTATGTTTATATTGTCTTTCTTGCAGAAATCCGACAAACAAATGTCCGTGAGAAAAAGCTTATCTTTCCCATGAGCTGTCATTGACATAAAACAGCGCTCATATTGGTTAATCGGATATCGTTTAACCTGCCTCTTTATCCATCTATCGAATTTATTTATAAACTCTTTATCGCTAATAATGCTTTCTTTAATAGTCTCTGACTCTTTCACTGTAGTGGAGGATGAAGCTAAGTTTCTCTCAGTTTCCTCTTCTTCTTTTTTTCCTTCATTCTCTACTTTTTTCTTATCTTCTTGGTTTTTTACTACCGTGACCGTATCTGAAGAATTATTATCAACGGACACAGAAGAAATTAACTCCTGTTGGCATAATGCTATTAGCATATCGCTTATATCTCGATTAAGAGATAAAGTGGTCAAATCGCCAAATATCAGAGTAGTTAACTCATAAAGTCTCCATGATTGAGAACCCAAGTAGATAGATACTTTGGGCGGGATGCGCTTTAACAATACCCATCTATCAATATCGCTATTGAGAATATTCTGCTCAATGCCTTTATCAATTACCTGATGAAACAGAACACGATAAAATGCAAAAATAAATACAGCATTATTCCTTGAACGGGTTGAAATCATGTTATTGACAAATTCTGGTCTTTGTCCAATTGCCTTTAGCAAAATAATAATTCTATTAAACTTATACTCAAATAAATTTTCATTTTTCTCATTGACTTGAATACTACTAAGGATATCAAATGTTAGCCCAAGGCTAACTAGTAGCGCCTCATTTAGTAGCGGTAATTGCGCTGTAGGGGTATATTTTCTTAGCATAAACTTCTTATTTTCATTGAGCTGCTTGACAGAAGTAAACTTCTGATTACTATTTTCCATAACCTTTTTTCTTTTCTTAATTTTATGGGCAAGTAAAGCAATAAATGGAACAATTAGTAGCGCTATAGTTGTTTTGACGACTCCATGAGACTGATACATAAGATAAACACTTGACTTAGACCATGCCAATAGTATGAGATACACTACGATTGCTATTGTGAAGTAGTTTTCTGCTATCATTCCCTTTATAGAATTATGATGCGTGTCTTTCATAGTCAATTACCTTTTGTAGTACCTTTTCAGTTCGATATCCCTTTAGCATCACTGCATTTCTAGGGTTACTTGTTGGATAAATAATAAATAGTGGTGTACCTGACTTTCCGGCTTTTAGAAGCTTTAACCCTTCCATGAATTGATCCTTTACTTTTTTCGAGTGCATGGAGCGATGAAAACTTTCGCTGGTCAATCCTAATTGTCTTAATGTTGCAGTTATCTGTTGCTCATTCATAATCGGACTGGTTAGCGTGATCTTTGTAAATTCTCGAAACTTATTTTTATAATCTGCTGCTGAAATTGCAGCCGCAGCCTGATAAATAGATAGTTTATTGATGATCGCAGTTGGCATAAGTCTAACTTTAAGATCACCATTGTTGGCAATTATTTTTTCAACTATAGGGAACTGCTTATGGCAGATGGGGCACTGGTAGTCGAATACTTCGACTAGTGTCACACTTCCATGAGGATTACCAACAACAATTGCTGAAAAAGCCGGTGGCGCAAAAACTAATGCGCCTATTAATAATATTAAACGAAACATAAATTAACCTCACTAAGTATAGATTCAAAATTTTTTGGCGCAGTTCCATCATTCTTAGGAAGTGGGATGCGAATTTTATATACTTCACCGCCGTTAGTCATCATGAAAGCTTGACCTTTAGGTAATGAGAATAGATCATTAATTTCTATCACACTGCAACTCTCTTCTACGATAGTATCTGAGTTGGCTGTAGTAAACAGCTTGCCCTCTTCTTCATCGGGCATATCATTTGATCTTGTGCTAGGTGTGCTAGATCGTGTCCGAACTTTCTCTAGGCAATCAGTAAAGTTTTTAGCGGTATCATCATTACTGACTCGTAACATGGTGATTGTGCCAAAGTTGCCCATCAACATCTTTGGTTTATCGGTATTGTTTCCAAACGCCGCGCCCAAGTCATTAATTGTTTGTGTATAGGCAGAAACTTTAATCCCTGCACCGCCCGCTTTGTTGAGTAAGTTAATAAACTCATCTCGTACGATATTGCTGAACTCATCACAGTGCAAGCAAAGGGGTGTTTTCCTTCCACTTGATTCACTATAAATTCGACCACACAGTGAGACTAAATCTGCAATAATCGCTTGCCCAACGGTTTCTGCCATTTCTCGATTAGTAAGAGAATCCAGCCCAATATAGACAATTTGTTTTCTTTGAATAACGGAGTCTAAACGAATCTCTGGCAATCCAAAACTACTTTCCCATGAGAATATTTCTTGTGCTTGAGTTTGATTGATTTTATCAAGCACTGGCCCAATACTTGCCGTAATTTTGTCATAATAGGTTTTATCAAGCATGGCAGCGTTGTACAGTGGCACAATTATACTATCCATTAGTGACTTTGATGTGATGCCGCTTGCCGCCTTCATTTCAATATGCTTAGTTAAGTAGCGTTTAATAGCGACTGACCGCTGTATTGGCTCAACGCTATTTCCTGCTTTGTCAACCTTCGCGTCATTTTCATCAATGATTGCTTGTACTTCGCTTAGGTATCCTGACTCAACTTTTGCAAAGACCTTATCCATATAGGTTGTTAGCATGATTTCAGGGTTTTTAATATAAAATGCAATGGTTTTGTAATCTATTCTCTCTTGTAATTCTTCCAAGCATCTTGCAACAATGTTGATGTATTGCCATGCGAAATCTTTAAAGGCTTGGCCATCGCCACTTCCAGAAATGGCACTAGTTACTCGTCCGGCCACTTCGCTAACATTGCTATATGACGCTAGTGGGTTGTATTTAGCCGAAATATCAGGAAACCCAAAATGGGTAATAATCAGGTCATCTAGCCTTCCTGCTGCTTTCGCAGCACAGTAGATATCTTGTACCACTTCAAGATCACCTTTGGGATCAATGACAAGCACCGCCTCCCCATTTCGGATGTCTTGGTTGACTTTAATAGATAAATAGCGTGTTTTGCCAACCCGTGTCATGCCAAATGTACATTCATGGCTATTACGGTTATGTTGATTGATATAAACTGCCCGCTCATTAAGGCTACCTACACCATGCAACCAAGGTTTCCCGCCTATTTCAGGTGTTGGTTTAAATGGCAAAAACGTCATTTTTGTTAATTTCTTACAAATTCCATTAGGTTTTTCTTTTGCCTTAGCCTGAACGTATTTATATAACGCTCCTTTTTGAATATAACGCTGGTTCTCTACTAATGAAAGCAGGTACAGCCGTTGTCTGTAGATAGGCAACCAACGAAATCCCCGCCCAACGTATAGGTTATCTTTTGACAGCGGCACTTCGGTAGTAGACATGGAAAATGGCTTCAGTTGCAATAATCTTCGCCGGAATTGATATAAGCGCACCCCTTGATACCCCCTGACTATAGCCAGTAAAAAGAACGGGCTAGCTACGATGGGACTCATCTTAATGTCCAGTGCCAGTATGCGATGATCAATTAGACAGATTACGCCAAATCCCGCAGAAATTGCCGAGACAAATAGCTCCCAAGGACTTCTAAATAAATTTTCAAATGCGTAATTCGTTGCCATTGTTCCTCAATGCTCTTTAGTGCCAAAATACTATGTAGTCAATAATTAGAACAAAAGCGATCATGAAATAGCGGAATCGCTTGACTCGTTTTACCTGCTCCAGCGGCCAATCCGACTTTTTGGCCTCTCGCTCCACTTTTGCTCCCCAACCTAGGTAGATTGACAGAATTAGAATGGCGTGAGACAATATTAGCAAACATGTATGTTTTGTTATCCAGCCATCAATACGGACAATACCGCTATGGAAGCTACTGATTTGGGTAAAACCTATCAAGGATGTTATAAGCAAAATAGTGGTAAAAATCGCCAATCCGATCAATATCCACTTACATTTTGTTAAGAACGTGGTAAATGATTTCATTGAGCATTTCCTGCAAAGAGAATATAATATCTATTAGGCCCTGTTAATCTGTTTTCCACATTAACAGGCATGACTTTATTAGCAAGCGCTACTTTAAACAATAGCTCAAGTGGGGTGAGAGCTTTGTTTAAAGTGGCACTTGCCAACCATAGCATTAACGCTGGTAAGAGCATTGAGGAACAATGGCATTTAATACGAATAATTTGAAAATTTAAACGAAATCCTAAAGGAGAATTTATCATGACAACTACTAGACCTTTTTGGCTAATCATCACAGTTGCTCTATTACGCTGCACTGGAAAACTTCTGATCCTTACTGCAAAAGCCCTCTGGTTTGCTTTACAGTCTATTTTCAAGGTAGTCAGTATCTTCAGCACCATCTTCTTATGTCTGTTTGCAGCTTTTATGCTTGGTGCATCAGATTCACCCTCAGCACATCGACAGGGTTTTGAGTCTGATGGGGAAGTAAAAAGTAGAATGAGAAATGAAGAGGAAGCTGAAGCTTTTGGTGCAATAGCTGGCGCAGCAATTGGAACAGTGGCATCTTCTTTGAAGAAAAGATAATTACTACATTTACAATATAGGGCAACAAAAGACTTCTGGTTTTTTATTTCTCTCATTTATGATTTTCTCTTCAAGTTTATTTCGGTATTATCGATTTTATTGCACTAAAGCCGCCCTTAGAAGTTGCCATTAATTTAGACTCTCCTGATACTGATTGACTAAACGTAGAGCCAACGGCTTTTCCTAGTCCAATACCTGCTATTGACATTAACATCAGATAAAGCATAGGAGCATAAAAGTATAGTTTGGTAAAAACATTATAAAGTATACCGTTGTTGCCCAATTGTAAAATATTATAAACATGAGCATCATGAATAGAGGTTTCAAGGTAACGCAGAAATCTCTCCAAAAATGGCAAAAATAGTAGACTGCCGATGAAAAAATAATAGGTAAATATTACACCAATGCCTGTATCTCCTCGCATCATTCCAAGCAAGATAACCATTGGCCCTAATGCTAATGCTACTGCTAATAATACTGCTTGCAGTATTGGTATCTCATTTTCTATTTCAGCTCGTTGAACTGCTCCTGACGTGTGCGACTTAGCGTTTTGAAATGCAATTGCAGCAAGATGCGCGACTCCCGAACCTGCTGAGAGTCCATGATTGCCTGTCATCATGCTATGAAGCCCTGCTTCGCCAGGAGCGATATCAGCATTCATCCAATTTCCACTTGAACCAAACCCTGCATTGCTCTTTCCCGCCATATCATAAAGAAGATTATGAGCAATTAGGTCATCTGCTTTTATTTCATTTCCCACGGTTACCTCACCACTGTGTTTGAGTATCCATGCTTTAACTTTTTCATATAAGTTCCAGCTACCCAGATGCTTATTATGTGGTGAATGTTTGTTAACTAAATCAACGAGCCTTCCTTCTAGTCCATAAGTTCCATCTTTCCACCATTCATAGCAATCAGGATAGCCCCATTTTGGCTCATCCATGCCACTTTTTTTGTTATTCTCGACATAATCTCTTTGCGCCTGACTACTAAATTCTGAATACGGGAATCCAGGAACAGGCTTGGAGGGATATATTCCTTTATAATAAAGTTGTTGAAGCACATGTGACCCAATCCATGATAAATCTGATTGCCCTCCATAACTATTCATTGTGTCTTTGTAGAGTTTCTCGTCAGGATGTTGAGTCGTAAACTTACCTTTTGCTGGTGCATAGCACTCACTTGCAAATCTGTTAACTTCTTGAGCTATGTTGGGCGTGAGGTTAGTCGTGTCAATAGTATCCTCGATTTTCTGCACATTGGTTGAGCAGGGTATTGAGGCAATAAGTGCGTTAGTCATGCCTGACATACCTGAAAGGATAAAACCCATCATAATAGGCATTCTTAATGTACCATAATCGTATGTACCTATTGTTGAATCATACGTTGTGCCAGTATCACCGAATGTTGATTTTGTGGCACTAGGATAGCAAGCTGGCACATAAGTAATTTCACTGATTTTTATCTTATGCGTGGGCGCAACAAAAGTCATGACAACAAACCCCCATAGAACAAAGTTTATGCTAACTTTACGTAATGAAGTTGATGCACCATTTTCAAGTTGTGACTCATAAGGCTCTGTCGTCCCTTTAAATAAAAGCACTAGAATGGGAATAAAGACTATTCCCATTGATGCTAATATATTAAACATCTTGTCAAAAAAATTTATGCCAATTACAACGCCATAAATTTCCAATGGCCCATTTACCATCATTAGCTTATCCTCCTATGAGTTATCATTTTTATAGACCGCGCCATTCATCTCGTCTGGCCTTTGCGTTTTATTGACTTGAGAAATTGCATTGGTTTCACTTGTCAGCTCATGAGACATGATAACTTTTGCGGTATTTGTCATTAATGCGGTTCGTGTTTGATACTGCTTCATTATGCTATCAATCTCAATGTTAATAAGTTTAATAGCTCTATCTGTCGCGTCTACAGCAGGTTTCAAATTTGCCACAGGTTTTGTATGCTCACCCGCTATAAGTAGTTGACGTAAAGTGCGAGCTTTATCAGTGATATTCTGGATTGCAACATCTTGACTCCATTTACCTATTGCTAAAGCTTGTCCTTCTGAATTCATATTTCTAATAGCATCAATTAATTTAGGTGATGCAATTAATGTACTAGAGCTAATACTTTTTAATTGTTCTGATGTGGGAGCACTATTAGACTGAACTATTTTCTTCATCGCGGGAATAATAGTTTTCAAGCAGGTTTGACTATCTCGCATATCTGGTTTGGAAGTCCCGTCATCAGGACAGGTTTGTATGATTGTCATCAATCCTGTTCCCCTTGCTGTATTGTCTTTCCCTTTTTGTTGATCTTTTGCAGAAATAGTCATCTCGCCTAATATTAATTTCGCCCATTGTCCAGCATCATCGGCAACAGGAAAATATCGAGCTAATGCGGTTCCAGGAGGTGCTATTGCTTCGTTATTATCTAAGTCATTATCAGGACTAATTTGAGAATTGTATCCTGCAACTACTACATCATAAATAACTTTAATGGGTACTTGCGTATCACCTGTTCCACCAGAATTTTTCTTATGTACCCAAGGAATTCCTGCCTTATTTGGATCTTTTGTCATATTCTTATTGACATCATTAATATCAACATCGCTCTTTCCACCATGCGCGGCTGCTTCTCTTGCTCTTTCCATCCAGCCTTCAGAGTCTGACACACCGAACCAATCCTGATAGGGAGATTTACCATCATGAATTTCATTTAATGCTTGTTGGCAAGACTTCATTGATAAATGAAATGTGTCTCCTGCGTCCGTCATTGCATTTTCAATCAAATTATACAAATCCTTATTTGTTTTAGAGAGTATATACATAGGCATTGATCCAAGAGCAGATGTCGCTGAATTAATAACACTGGCTTGCATATCCTGCAATGAGCCAGTTAGATCATTCAAGCTATTTCTCATTGATATAGATGGATTAAACCCTGTACAAACATATCCTAGATTTGCATTTGCATCACCGTGCAGGTCTATGTCTTCAGTCGTTGAGACCGGCGGCATACTGACATCTCCCCCACCGCCAAGCTCATAATACTGGTTTGAGTCTGAGGGGATAATATCCATCGCATACGCGCTAGAAACCGTTAATAGTGAAAGCATTAAACCTAGATGAATTTTTTTACGCATTATTTACCTCCGCCTTAGCGCTTTTTCGTATTAGGAACTTTAACTGTTGCAAAAATCAATTTTCCATGACTCTGTACGCATCCTTTATAGTGTCGCCATATAACAAATACATAGTTGCCATTTCCTGCTACTTCCTCACTATGTCCCAAGCCATAAGGGTTTGTGCTTGCAACATCACTTGTCCCCATTTTTACCTTGTTAATATTATTTGGATAAACTTCTTGCCAGATAGTATTATTTCTTGCACTTCTATTTCTTATATTTATGTCATGTTGTTCGCTTGGTGAAATAACATTTGCGACAGCACAATTCTTTCCGCAAGAATCATGTGTAGGATAGACAATATGTCCATCACTTTTATTTGTAACGATATCGGCTGCATGAAGTGCTATAGAAAGAGAGGCTTTGTAATCATTTTCATTCACTACATCCATATCACGGGGAAACTCATAGGCCCAGTGATTCTCAAAGCTTGATCCAATATACGGGCCAAGTGGAGATGGTGTGTATTTAACCTCTAGGTCTTCTGCAAAGCCTAATCTGCCTGGAACACTATCAGCGTCTGATTGAAAGTAAGGATAGTAAAAAGTCGTATCTCGCTGAAGTGTGACATAGCCCAAATGTGCTACATTGAATGGGCTACCAATGACATCAACTGATTTTGTTATATCAGAATTATTGTGCGTTCGAGTCCTAATAGAACTATTACGGCCATTCGCCAGACCGCCACTAATACTTCCTCCAATTAACGCGCTTGTTGCAATTTTTAAGTCCGTATTTCCAACTTCATTTGCCGTCTCGTCAAGCATGTAGTTTGCTTCCTCGAAAGGATCATCTCCTAGTTCGTTGTAGACTGAAACCACTAAGTCAGGTAGGTACTCATCCACTTCTGGCGTTGTCGTAATGTATGGGATCAAGGCATGGTGTAACCATACACATACTCCTATCGGTCTAAACTTTTCAACAAAATTTTCATATGTATACGTCAAAACATCCTCTGATATCTCGAAACCATTAATTGTGTCTGGTGGAGAATCATCTGCATAAACTGAAGACAACATTCCCGCGCATAGAAGTGAAAAAATAAAAATGTATTTTACAATTATCTTAGGCATGGTGCTTCTCTTTATAGTTTTCATATTTTCTTTTAGCACTTTGCAAGTCATCGTCACCATAGACAACATACTTATCATTAAAAACAATTGCTGGAAGTTTGGTTATTCCAAGCATCTCTGCCTGATAACAACATAAATAGGCTTTCGACAACCCATCAAAATCTTCTTTGTATTTACTACTATCGAAATTTTGATCTTCCTTTATTTTTGAATTAATTGAATTGAATAGTATGTTTGCCTTGTCAACATAGCAGGGTTGAATATCTTTAGGCAGTCCTATGAAAGGATCGCTTGATAAGCCAAATAATTGTGGTGAAGCCAACGCACTATCTGGCATTACTAATACAAGTGCTAATGCCGATATGATGAAAATTATTGTTGCTTTAGTATAAAAAGTAGCTTTCATCCTTATCCTCATAGCGTTTAGCACTAATCTCTTTGGCCATATACTCGACCGCCTCAAGTTCACTGATATTTTGACTCTCTTGTATCTCTTTTCTTCGAGTACGCTCATCCTGCTCAGTCATTGCTAACGATAAAGCAATCCTTGGCGGGATGTTCCTGAATAGCCCTGAAAAGCGCTTTCCAATCAGTACGCCCTCGGAGTAAATTCCTGGGTATTTTCTTACATCTAAGATAAGGCTTTTCATTTCATCAGACAGCGGTTTAAATTTCTCAATGAGCTTTACTTCATCCGCTTCTAAGGCGAGACATAGCCATGTTTCCATCATTGATAAAACTTTCTTAGACTCAATACCTGTGAAATCCTCAATATTTTGTGTGCAAGGTTTTAGCCACAAACCGATTTTTCTCGCTACTTTGGCCATTAAGATAATAAAAGCAGCTACCATATCTGATTTAAACGGCACATGCGCTTCATCAATAAATAGCTCAGTTGGCCGTCCTGTTGCTTTATTGGCTTCGGCTAGGGCAAGAACTTTCGCAAGGAGGGCAATACATGAGATATTCATTAGGTCTTTGTATGACTCACTCTGCATAAACCCAAAATCTATGTGTAAAAAGTCAAAGTCGTCAAACGGTTCTGATGGGCGATTAACGAATTGTCCTCTGATACCAGAAGTATAGTAATTCAACCGAAGTGCGAATTGTTTTAATCTGTTTTGCAAATCGGCATTTTTTTCCTCATCTGCTAATATAGTCATACTATCAATAACATGGACTAAGAGCATTTGTGGGATACTTTTAGCCTTACATTTTTTCATGCTATGAATCAATGCGCGAGTAATTAATGATAAGTCTGTTGGATCGATTTTTTCTTCTTCTTGTCGCTGTCCTTGTGTAATCATTACCCGTGTTGCGATAACCATCTCATTGAGGATGTCTCGGTCTTCTTCACATTTTAACTCATCTTCGGTTGCCTCTTTTTGGCAAGATTGCATTTCCTTAGTTAATTTTTCTTGATGTTTTTCTAGTACTTTCTCTTCTATAACATCTTCTGAATCTTTCTTGCCTTGCTCTGCGGCATACGCAGCAATAACAGCCTCTTCTTCTTCAATAATTTTTAATGCTTTATATGCTTCGGCATAGGGATTTACTGCGATTGGGTTCATGCGGTCAAATTTCATGATTTTCACTTTGCGCCCATATTCAGCCAAGTACTTAGCAGTTAAATCAAATGACCCGCCCACTTCCATTGCGACAATGCGTGGGTTTCTTACTGCTGACAAACTGAGACACATATTATTCAGTGTTACTGACTTCCCTGCGCCTGTTGTACCAACAATCGCCATGTGGCTATTTGACATTTTAAAGTCTCTACTAAGATGATCGAAAATGAAGACCTCGCCTCCCCGATTATAATAGAGGTGCATGGGATTTCTTCCATCTCCCTGTGATCGGCCATAAAGTGGAAGTAGCCTTGCAATATCATTCGCATATTTATAAGTTGAGCGAAAGTTATCTTTTTTATCGAACTCATAATTAAAATTAAACGGTAGAAATCTTAGATATAAATCTTTTGGATAGAGTTCTTTTTTTGTTGGCATCACATTGAGATTAACTGTATCCAACAAAGATTCTAAGGTTAATGCTTGTTGTTTAATATCTTCATCATTTTCACCTTTTAAGTAAATAGCTTCAACGCAGCGGAAAAGCATGTTGCCTTTATCCATTTCATAACGGGCGCGGTTTACATTTTGATGTATATCTTTTACGACCTCACTTTTTCCTATTCCTGCGCTCTCTATTCCGTCTAAATGGTCACTAATTAAGTTTTTAGATTCAAAGGTTATCTGTATGGTATAAATTGCGCCTGGCGGGAATTTATCCAATAGCGCATATTTCTGATTTTCACCAAGACTCATTTCACGCGAGATAGCACCGATATCAATTTCACCATCTAGCTCTTTAATCGTCATCACTTCATGATTAATGCCATCAAACTTCCATCCTGTTTCGTATGACTCAACGTCACCAAAGAATATATTTTGACTAAATGACCACCCAAAGGGCTTTTCATTTTCAGGGTAAGGATACCTCTTTAAAAGTTCATCGATATCTCCATCAGTTTTAGGCGGGCATGGATTAAACCATCTTACCAACCAGTCATAGAATTGATGGGCTTTAAGTCGATTTAATCTAATTCCAACCTGCCTCATTTGTGTTTCAAACTTATTACAAACACTCTCAATCTCTTCTATAACATTGGGCAGATTTTTCTTATTTATCTTTGAATATCGTCTATAAAGCGTTACCCTTACACGGCGTATTTTCCCACGAAAATCAAGATTTGACATAGGATCAGTTAAAATTCCTTTATCCTGACACATCAATCGAAAATGGTCTTCCATAATTGAAAGATATTTTTTGGCTAATTTGTCATTTTCTGTGTCAATAAAATTGTCCATATAGTTCTTGAGCGCCTTATGAATTGGCATGAGAGTTAAGTCATCTTGGACAAATATCTGCATAACCCAAGGATTCTCATCCTCAAAAGGCAGCAATGTAGAGAGCATTCTAACTAACTTCAGATGGAGTGCTTTTATGTGTTCTTCTGGCCTAGCTTCTGTTGCTACAGATTTAACATCGTATACAGCGCCTACCGATTTTGCATCTTCAAGTAGAATAACAGACTTATCATCTGACCACTCTAGCCAAGGTAAGTAATCAGAGAATGAGGGAAAACGCTTATATTGTTTTTTTATTTCACTTTCTTTAACAACATGTTTTTTCCGTTTTCCAAAAATATTCATCTTTCATTCCTTATTCGATAGGCTTCATCAGGCATAGCAAAATGATTCTTACTATAAAGGAAGAATGCTGTAGAAAGTCCAGGCTTTGGATAAGCTTCTCCATTGCTATAGACAAGATGAGGGTAGATATAAATTGGGATTCCTGGGTTAGGCAGTGGCTGGAATAGATTATCAACCTCATTTTTTGAGGTTGCTGTATACGCAACATAATCAGGCTGTGGTAAAAGTTGATTACCTGCCTGTTCTCTCACATATTGATGAGTAGATTTTCTTCTACTGTGTTTTTCATTTTTCTGAGGACTTATCGTCATTCCTGTTTCCTGTTTATAAATCTGCGCCATTGTCATATCACCGCCTGGTGGAATGGCATTTTTACCTGGGGTAACACACCCCGTTAAAAGCAACAGACTACTCAAAAGAAGTGTCTGTCGCGGGCATAAAGCTTTGGTCAGCATCGTTTAGTTTTCTCCCATTTTGGTTAAGATCAATTGAAATTGTGCGTGTAATATTTAGAACAAGACGGCGTGGATGGCCATTTAATGTTGATGGTACAAAAATTGCATCAAAAATATCGCCAACTCTTGCCTTATACCAGCGTAACGCCTCTTTTGCGCCTTCATTAACGCCTAATCCAGCAGCATACTTTCCTAAATTGCCGTTAAAAACGGAACCCGTTGTTGCCTGAGAAAAACTGGTATATGTCTCTGTTTGTGCTTGCGCGATGGCTGCGCCCGCCCCTTCGCCTGCGCCCAATGCCATGAAACTTGCGATAACTTGTGGGGCATCGGTAATGTAGCGTCCTTTGATGCAAGCATTATTAAAAGGATTGCTGAGATAGCCAATTGCATCACTGGGGTAGACTTGAGTTGCATTATTTTTCCCGTCTTTATTGGCAGGAAATACAATATAATGGCCATCATTGAAAACAAATAGTATTTTCATAACATAGGCTCTCGCACAGCCTAGCGACATACTTCCAACGGAATACCCTTGCAATACTGTTCCCGAAATATTCTCTGGTAACGGAATACCGTTGGCAGAGAACATATCTTCTGTGTCCTTTCGGCTAATAATTGCTTTAAAAGGAAAAGCTGGAGATACAAGATGCCCATTTACAGGTACTTCTCCAATAAGCGGACTCATTAAAGATACATTGGCAAGGGTTGATCCATCAGGGACAGTATAATAGTTTTTTAAATTATCATCCTTCCCTGTTTTATTGCTTGGAAGCACGGGAGCATTACCATTTGAGGAGCTAGCCCTATCTTTTCTTCTTGTTGAATGGTCATCTACACCCCTACCATCCATTTTATTATCGCCGCTAATCGTGGGCGATGCCATTTCTGACAGATCGGGAGAGTCTGTAATGATTCCTCCTCTTTTCTTCTGTTGTTGAGCTTCATTATTGATGTCATACTTACTAGAATGACTATTCCTCTTTGATTGTTTTTCAACATCCTTTAACCTATGATCGAATCGGCTTTCTAAGCTTTTCTTTACGGAAGCGATTTTGCTCTGCAATGTATTTTGAACTTGCATGATCTCTTCCTGCTTTTTTCGTTTATTTTTATTTAGTAGGTCTTTGTTTTCTTGTTGAAGTTTTTCGTTTTCTTCTTGTAATTTCTGTTGTCGTGCAACAATACTTTTCAACACCTCATTATTTGTATCACCAGATGCTACATCAAATGTCTGATGAGCATTTTTTTTCTGAATAGCCTTGTTTGTCTGTTGCTTTCCTGATTTAGAACTTGTCCAGAGGAAACCAAAAATTAAGCAAGCTGCGATTATGCCTAGTATTATTAGCAACTTTGGTTGATTTTTCATTAGATATATCCCCTTACTTTATTCAAGGCACTATTGAATGGCTCTGAAGAGATTAGAAATAGTGTTGTTCTGTCATGCAGTGTGCCATTTGCTGTAACATAGTTAGTTGGATAAAATGTTCCGGCCAACCAGTTACCGCGTATATTTCGTGGATCAAGAATGATTGATTGCTTCCATTTGTTTTTCAACAACACCGCAGTAACATAAAGACCGCCTCCTCGCCAAGAAACTAGTGGCATTGCTACTACATTGTCATTTCTAAATAGATTAATACTGCGTGTTGTGTACATAGGAATTCTGACAATAGCGCTATTTTTCTCAACCAGCCTTTCAGGAGAATAAAGGTGTTGTACGGCATAGCGCATTAATGTGACATAGTTAATCATTTGAGGTTTTGGGCCGGAATTGGCGTTACTTCCTGCCTCTGGCTTATTATTAGCAATAACCAACTCAACTGGCGTATCACTTACATCCTCTTGTGAAGACAAATCAACTAAAATAACCTGTCCAGTCTTTCTGAGGACAATTGCCATCCTAACAGATTCAAACGGTTTTTTTGCCGTAATATATAGAAACCCTGCATTGTTTTGGATAGATACATTGTTAGTATTTAGTCTAGGATTACTATTATGGAATGAAACAGGGCCAGGAAATTTTAGAATCCTCTCTTGGCCAACAGGAACTGTAAAGTGAATTGGAATACCGTTCCAAACAACATGGTCATACTGAATAGTATTCCTAACAACATTAGTTGTTGGGGTTACATCGTTTGCAAATGCAAAGCTTGTTTGCAAAATAAGTAGAATAATTAAAATTGATAGTTTTTTCATTGATGCCCTCTATAACTATATAACAGTTTTAATTCGATATGGCGGCTCGCTAAATCCTGATATGACTAGCCCCCACGGATTTATCTGTATCGATGTGCTTACTCGACTCACCATGAGCGGGTAATCCATAACGACTCGCTTGATTACAGCCCCATCCAATGTCTCAACAATCTCTAGTTTCATGTTTACTCGCCAAACACCATTGCCAAGCATCTTGACATCAGATGGCTGGTAGCCCATTCCAGATACTGCCGACATAATCCGCTTCCTAGATAATTCTCCATTATTCTTACGTTCACCCATATCTTTCTTGAGTCTTTCAAAGAATGCAGCCGAAAGATAATTTCGATAAGCATGGATATTCTTTCCATACTCTTTCTCACCACTATCTGGCCAACTATTAATCGCGGTAAAAATCTGAAATGCAAACGCATAAATTGTTGCCTTTGGAATTTTTCCTGGCTGAACCGTTGTTCCCTGAGTGAGATCAGGCGGAATATAGATACGTAATTTATTGGGTGCATTTGCCAAGCTCAACACAAGGCATAGATTCAGAAAAACCAATATGGCAATTATAATCCACATATTTTTAATTGCTATGCCTTGTTGATCAAGCTTTTTCCACGCTTTAAATACCATTATAAACGCCTCCTAGTTATCCAATGGCCGTCTCTTGTAATATAGGGGATAGTCATCCCAAAATTGTCAGAAAGTACTTGCTTTAGGCGCAATTTTAAGTAGCCCGCAGGTCTACCTTTCCTTAATCTGCCAATGAATTTTGCGGTTTGCCTCAATAAAATAAAAAAAGTAATAACGGCAAAAACTAACAATAACAGAAGAAAAGCCCCTCCAAACCCGCCAAGGTATTTTCCCAACATCAAAGAAAGTCCAATTAGAAGTGGGCACTCAATCAGAGCATAAATCCCTAGAATGATCCCCATCTCTTCTAATGTGCAACCATGAAATGACGCATATTTATGCGTTAAGTGGATACAACTCGCTCGATCTATGTGCTTTGGCATATTATTTACTAACCCTTAATTACGAACCAAATTGTTGTACTCTAATATAATCTAATATGTAGAGAAGACCGCCGCCAACAACAACTACAATCGCCGTTTTAATTACAGCATTTTTCAAGGGATCAAATTTCTGCTTCTCTTGAGCATCCTTGATACCGTTTGCCATCGTTGAAATACATGTCCAAACTATCCAAATGCCTCCTGCAATTTCAATAAATGGAATAATTTCTCGTTGAAAAAGATCGATGATAATCTGAGCAAAATCCTTAGTAGTTGATGCCTCATCGTTTGACGATATCGGGATAATTCCCGCAGCACCACTATCGGCTAAAGCATGAGTTGATACCATTGCTAAACACAGTGCCGTCAAGCACTTTACATATCCCTTCTGGATAACTTGTTTAACTTTTCTTGCATAGTGAGTAGTTTTCATAATTCCCCCTGTTTACTATGTGTAATAAATAATAATGCCAATAGTGATATATATCGCTACACCAAAAGAAAACTCATACATTGCTGAGTAAATTGACTTTTGTTCGTTTTTAACTGTTCCAAGAAACACAAGAAGCAGCCAAATAGTGGCAAGACCACCAATCATAAATAAAACAAAATGATCAAATGTTAGAGCACTCACCCCATCGGTTGCTGCTTTAAAGGCATCTGATTGTGTAGGCGTCATATCAAAACTAGACATGATCACCTCCAATAAAGTCATCCTTTATTGGCTTATATATGCGTGGCTCAATCGACTGTTTGTTTATTGCGTTAATGAGTGCTGCTTGGATAGCATTGATATCCTGTCTTAGTCCGTTGTGGTGTGTGCCATCTGGCCCTATCCAACTATCAAAATGGACTTTTACTCTAGGATTCTCGCTCTGCTGTTCTTGCGCTTGATTAATGAGCGGCTTTATTGCTTCTAGCTGATTAACAATTTTCACCAAAGTGTTTTTCATCTGCGCGTCATTAGAGTAGGCGGGGGCCATAAATATTACTCCCGTTACTGCTAAAATGATTGTTGCCCACTTTTTCATTAATACTCCCCCTTACAAGAATTTTTTAAGATTTGATGTTGCTGTATAACAAAACAGAAAGACTGTCACAGACATTAATAATGCGACCAGCTCTGGCCTAATAAATATTGGTAGCGTTAAATAGAGGAACAGCATTCCAACAGGGATTTTGATAAGGAAATCTGAAACACGATGAAAAATATAGGTTGATTCTCTTCCCGCTTCGATTGTTCGTATATAGCGTTTTAACAAGCCATCTATACCCCCAATTAGTGCTGCAAATATAAAAACCCATATAGAAGAAAAAACACTTAAAAACTTTGCGATTAGAATTTTGAATGTTCCAGTAGACACGTAGTACACTTTATTAAGCAAAGTTAACGCAAAGTTAGTCGGTTGAGTAAGGCTATCATTTTCTGCTAGCTTTTTTTTCTTAATCTTATTCCCAGAAAATTTCTTCCACTCATTTAAATGATCGAAGACGAAACCAATCCATGCACCTTCGTGAACAGCGGCGGTCTGATTTCGCAAAGAAATACCGTGGACTTGATGTTGATAAGTAATATCCATGTCATTCATTAGTTTTGCATACCCCTCATGGTGCCAGATGAAAAAATTGATAACGATTCCAATAAATAACCCCCAAACCGTTGCGGCAAACGCTGACCAAATAGCTCCCTGGATACCGCTTTTTTTCTTTTTAAAATCACTCTCATATCTATCCATCTCACTCATTGAACAATCCAGTTGTGGTAAAGAAGAAATGGGTAGTGTTTAACGCCTAGAGTATCTTCAAGCCCATTAGCATTGGCATTTATCAAGAAAAGCCCTGTTTTATCTGTTATTTCTTTTTTCCTTTTTTTGGTTTCTATATTAGTAATAATCCCAATAGCATGAATTTTCTTTAAATAGCTAGCATTGGTTTCTGCCCATTTAATAGAGTCTTCATCAGCACCCATGACAAATATGGGTATTAAAGGGAGGTGCTCAATATTGAGATGCTTTTTGTTAACTTTTCCATAAGTCAGATTACTTCTATTTGGATAGAGAATTTGCTCTATTTTAATCGGGCGCTTTTCCCCTGAAATGCTACTCTTCTTGTATCCCTTATTTAAGATAGAGGCATTAGCAAGATAGGGTTGTGCTGAAACAGAGCCTCCTAAATCTTCCACAACAATTAGATTTGCATACGCTTTGACTGCTGTGGACGCAAAAATAAAGAAAACAATAAATGATAATTGTTTTGACATCTATCTAAAATCTCCCTGTATTGACAAAATGGCTCTTGCCTCTTCTTACAAGAACCAGTACAGGCAATTGTTCACTAGTGTGAAGTGATTTAAATTTACTATTGCCAAAATCAAGTGTTATTTTTTTGTTTTTTCCCACCCAAGCAGTAGGAATATTCTGCGCCGCCGCCCATTTTTCTATCTTATCTTTGGTAAGATTTTTACCAACAAAATAGACATTCAAGTGAATGGTTTTATCTTTTGACATCTCATCCATTAGATAACTCACTACGGGCCTTACTTCGTTATCTAAACTGACAAAAAGCATGAATTTATCGTTTGGCTTTATATCTACTGGCTTGTAGTGATATGGTGAAAATTTTGCATAATCAAACTTTCTGATTATTGGTAGGCTAAGTTCTTCTTTAAGCTGTTTAGCACTTTTTCCATATTCAGCTAGAAATGCTAAATATTTAGCTAGGTGCTGAAATTGCTGCTGAACGTCAAGTTGAGCATAATAGGCCCTCTCCTCATCTGTCCTAGCATTGAAGCCTAATACTTCAACAGGCGTAACGTCTCTTTTTGCGTAAAAAAAGCCGCTGCGGTTTTTCATTAATGCTACGTAGCGTTTTTCTTGCACTTCACTTAACTGCCAAACCAATGCTTGGTGCTTTTGTGCTTTTGTTAGCTTAATATGAGCAACATCTTGATCTGAGGTAATATCATCCTTAAACCCTCTAGGGTAGCGCTTATGGAATTCCGAATTAACGTCTTTTTTTGATCCAGATTTCAATGACCAGCCTGTGTTACTTGCATATACTACGGTCACAACTGCTATAAGTGAGATAATTATGCCCGTAGCAAATCTAATTGTTCCTTTAGCCATGATTATCCTTACTTACATTCAATAGATTAGTGATCTGCACCCCATCCAATTCATTCACATCGCTTTCTTGATGCTGTTTGAGATATTCCACTTGGTTTTGCAGCTCCGTGTTTTGATTCATTAGTTCACCCCGTCCGTGACTAGAGTTAAATGCGCCCAGACCTAAAATTGCTACTGCTATTCCAATTACTACCCACATTGTTATTTCTCCTGACCTTGCACATTCAGTTGGTTAAGATTGACTGGCGCATAATCTTTCTTATTGCTAAATTCAGCTTTTTGGTTAGCGCTGTTAGCGCTCATTAGTCGCCATCCAGCCAGTGACTGGCCAACCTCAAGCGGGATTGTGTGATGCGCGTAATTTACCGTGACAATTTCAGATTGTTGGATGTTGTCGATGCTCACCACGGCAAAAGGTAGGTCTGCTGCACTTACCTTATGGCGCTGTGTTTTACTGGCATTCATGCTTGTTAGCTCTTTTTTAATTGCACCAAGTTGTGATTGCGTTTTTGATGCGCTTTGTTTGATTTCTTGGCTAATGAGTTGATTGCTATGATCGGCGAGTTGACTTACTTGTGCGCCAAGGCTTGCAAGTGACGTCTTAATGTCACTGATATTGATATCGCCCTTCCCGCTTGATAGTTTTTGTTCAATGTTCGCTAGTTTAATAGAGATATCATTAAGTTGCTCTCCAACCGAGTTACCCGCTGCAACAGCGTGGGCTTTTTGATGAGGTGTTGTTGCCGTGGCAGATGCTTGTTTTTGATGAACAGCAGAATGCTTTAAAGACGTGGGCGCTGCTGTTCGATGTGCTTTTGCTACAATACTCATAACAATTAAAGCAAGTACAACAACAGCAACGATTATGCTTGCCTTTTTTCGCTTTAAAACCTGTTCTTTTACGTAGCGGTAGCCTATTTTGCTCCCCTCTATGATATTTCTTTGAGACTCAAGAAACCCTTTAAATGAGAGATTAGGTGATTTGAAGCCTTGCTGCTTTTTTGATGCCATCGCATCATCTTGTGTGTTATTCATTAGTGTCTACTCCCAACTTTTGTGCCATATCTGGCCTAATTTTGAAATTAACGAGACGATTGAGCGGATCACGCTGTAGTGTGTATACCTCTGCGCCCATTAAGACTTCTAAAGCTGTTTGGATTCTCATCGGCCCCAGTTTCCGGTCTGCGAGCGGTAACGGTTGATTCAATGTTTTCGTAACTTGCGGTGAGAGCTTAGGAGCTAGTTGATAGCCGGTTGTTGCCAATACTTGATTAATGGCATCGCCCACTGTATAGACAGAGGGAGGGAAAGTGAAAGTAGAAACCGCTAGCAACGGATTGATCTCTGCCTTAGTAGCCCCGTCTTTTATAGTTAAATAACGGCCAACCTGTGTAGTCTTGGTCTTTTTTGGAGCAGGCTTAGGCTGTAGAGCAGGCGGCACTTGTGGCACATAGGGCGCATCATATTTGGCGCAACCAGTCACTAGCAGACAAATTGCCCCTACACCTAAACCTGTAAGTAATGATGATTTATTCATGAGTCTTGCTCCTGTTCATTCTCTCTCTTGATTGCTTGGCCAAGCTCCGCAATGGATTGATAACGCTTTAAATGGTCTTTTAAGCGGATAGCAGCCTCTTTGCGTTTTTGCCTTCCTGACCGTTGTGATGCACTAGTCAGCCAGTCATTTGTTTCAGAATCGATCTGAAAGTTCACCCAAGTACCACTTTTATTCATATTTCTTCCTTTGCTCTCCTTCAAAAAACCATTAATCACATCTAATTGTTTTCTCTAGCTGTCCAATTATTGGATTTTCTACAGCTAGTTGGCCGAGACACTAATGCAAAAGTTCACGATTTACAATAAATTTATTTAAAAGTTCACGATTTTTTCAAAAAAGTTCACGATTTGCGTTTTTCTGGATGGAGGCGTGTTGAAAGAGGTGCTACAATAAGACATAAATTAAACGTTAAATTGAATAATTAATTAAGGTTGTAATGAGTGGTTATGGCAACTCACAAAGAATTCTCTAAAAGACTGAATGAAGTGCTTGATGAAAATGGTTTCAAACCAAGATTGAAAGGACGAGACTCACAACTCGCCAAACTCATGAATATGTCAAAGCGGGGAGTAGGAAAATGGATTAATGGTGAATCCATGCCTCACCCAAAGTCGCTTGAAACTTTAGCAAAGGAACTAGGTGTAAGTCCCCAATGGTTAAAAGATGGACAAGGAGAGGAAGTTAAGAAGTTACCGAAGAGCGTGGTTGTTGAAGTACCTCTTCTGAAAATTACCGACCTTACGCATAGCCAACCTGACCCTATTGATATGATCCCCTGCTATTTGCCGCCCATCAGAGGCAATCAATGCCTGTTTGCCTTTAAGATGCAAGGCAACGCAATGAAACCCCGTTTCCCTGATGGGGCTATTTTAGTGTGTGTAAAAACAATTAAAGTGGAGGATGGTGAGTTTATTGTAGCAAAACACCCTGATTATCAAGACCCTATCGTCCGGCAATTAATAATCGATGCCTCTCAAGGCAGGGTGCTAAAGCCATTGAACTCTGATTTTGACGAATTAGGCGTCTCAGCTCCTACGCGCATCATTGGTGTAATAAGACAATCTATGCTTACCTACGGGGAATAGATTTACGCTTATTTGTTGATAGCAGGTTTTTTTTCTCTGTGTACGTGTCATAGAGATATTCTAGTAGCTCTATATCTTGCTTAGAAAACTCTAAATACTGTTTGCTTTTTATGATGTCATTAGGTGTACTTAGAAATACCTCATTGCTGCGTCTATCTTTGTAGACAATTGTTTGTTCTTTGGTATTGTCTGCTACGATTATATAACGAAAGGACTTGCTATTACCGTTAAAATTTGTAGTCATCTCTTTATTTAATTAACCAGCTTCTATTTTCTCAACTAAGTACATTCTCCTTGCTACCTTACCTTTTATATCCCTAATGTAGGTACTTCACTACATTTGTGTTGCACATTACTGAGTTTGAGTTTTAAAGTCAATTATTTGTATATACAAATAAGTATATACAAACATAACTTTTTTAATAATTAAAACATGCAGTTAACGAAATAATTAAGGACATTTTTTAACATGCGTTTGTTATCTATGCAAAAAATACTTTATTTCCTACGCTCATTTAGCAAATAACCCCCTATTTTCTTTCATTTTCTGTACATACTAGTTGGCATTACATCATGGCTTGCTGTTGTTTAATCTTCCGGTTGTGCTCCATGAACTCCCTTTCGATTTGTGCTTTCTCTGCCTCACTGTTTGCCAGTTTATACCGTTTCTCTAGTTTCTTCATTGCTTCAATGTGAATAAGAATTTCTTGAGGCACGGTTGGCTTTTTCTCTTTACTCCCCTCCCCCTCTGCTGAAAAAGGTGATATTTTTCCAAATTGAACAGGTTTTTTGGCTCTTCGCTGTTCGTTACGTTCTTCCTGAAGACGTTGCTTTTCCTGCTCATAAGCTTGTTCTCTATCTTGGCGTTTTTTCTTCCGGTTTTTACCATATTCTGTATATTTTTCAAAACCATAAGGGATACACCAGCGGTACGGTTTCATCAACATTTTAGCGATTGCGTTAACACGGTGAAAAAAGCTTGTTTTGTCTTTCATGAAATATGGGCTAGATAGAGAAAATGCCACCTCCTCGTAAAGATCATCTACATTCCCGAGTTGGTCTATCCCCCGACTTTTTCGCTTTTCATTCACGTTATCAAGCATTCCTTTAACGTAAGCAATTTGACGGTAATTGAGTTTATTACCAATAGGCGAAGCTTCTAGTGAGGGTTTGTTGGGTTGCAATGAAGCAACCTCTCCTGACCCTGTTGTAGGAGGTGTGGTTGTATGGCCTGAATTAGAAAAAAATCTATTATCAGCGTTTTTAAAATCAACATTACTTGTTTGTTCATTATGCGAACATGTTCTACGTGAAACATTGTTTAGTTTCTCATCATTGCTAGTACTGTTAACTTTATTCTTATGAGATTTCTTTTTATCTATATTGGGCTGGTCATTTTCTTCGTGTGTGGCAACGTCACTTTCTTCGCCTGTTCTATTTATGGACAAATTGCCGTCATTTCCACTATTTTCGGGGGATTCTGACGATTTCCCACGTTGGCAAATTTCATGAATTTTTCGGATATTTTCTGTCATGCTGTCTGCTTCGCGTAATGCTTGCCAAACGCTTTTTGGTATGCTGTACCGTGTTTCTACTTTACACGCAGTGACTTTTTTTCTAGTTTTGACGACTAGTCCCAATTTTTCTAATTCCGCTATTCTTCTCTGAAAGGTGCTAGGCGATAGTGAACAAAACTCTGCTAATCGTTCTAGTTTTAGCACAAAGTAGCGATCACCATTATCAGTGGTAAATTTAGAGTTTTGTGTTCGGTAAACTAATCGGTCAAGTAGATAGGCAAGATAGACAGCTCTTCTACCATCCTTGTCGCCACAAAGTTTAACCAGCGCATCAAATCGCCTGATATTTTCTGCTTGACAGAAAATGTATCGGTCATTGGCAGCTTCCTCAGTCTTAGTAAGTTCTGGCAATACTGCTAAGGTTCTCTCTGTTAATGAGAGATGGCACCGCTTTCCTATTTTATATACCGTAGCTTGTCTTTCAATGAGTCCTAGTTCTTCTAGTTTGGTTAGACTGGTTTGTAAGGTTCTAACCGAAGACTCATTAATAAATTCTACTAGCGTATCCAAATTCTCTGTAAAGCAATGTTTTTTATGATTTAAATAAACATTTATAGAGTTCTGACAACGATAGATAATCCTGTCAAGAACATGGGCCAACCAAATATTTTGGTTAGTTAGAGCGAGTAGTTCATTAAATCGCTTTGTATTAACGGCTTGTTTGAATTCCTTATTTACCATGACATCCCCCTTTATTGATAAGAGAGATACAGGGCAATCCTACTAGTGAAATGTCATCTAAAATAGATGCAGAATAGATTGTAAAAAAACACATAAATATAGTCTCCTGCTGTTGACTTTAGGCGCAGGAATACCTATACTCATGTTTGTTGAGCAATGAGTTAAAGCGTCACCTGTCGCTACTTAACCGAATTTTAAAGCCGCTTTTCGCCAAAAAAGCGGCTTTTTCATTTAACCTTTCTATGGTTCAGACATGTAAACATCCTCTTTTAAAAACATACTGAGTAAGTAATTAATTTTAAACAAAAAAACCAATAGGTTTTTTGCTCTCTTCGTAATAGAAATCGGAATAAATACTGTCGTTAAACAGTAGAGAAAATGAGAGAAATTGCTCTCATTTTGTAGACATAGTGCAGCCCATTTTGCTACAATGATCTTAGCCATAACAAGTATCCTTTTAGCATGTTGTTGTGGTTAGCGAAGTTAAATACAGCTATTAGCCAAGCTGTATTTACCTGGAGCGGAGCGGCAATTGTGTCGCTCCAGGTCGCGCTTTCCACACATTGGCTTCTATTCTACCAAAACATGGCCACATTTACAAAAACATTTACAGTTATTTAAAAAAATATCTCTTTTATCTACTTTATCGCACAGAAGTATCAAATATTGCTCATAGAAATTTAGAATAATTGCAGTTATTAAGATAACTTAATATTTAATTATTAAATTATCCTAATTATTTACGCATTTTGCATGTTGTCCATTATTAAGTTATTTTGATATTAAAATAATTTAATATCAATAATCTATATATGGCCTATCGCCCTATTTTAATTTATTAATATAAACTAATAAAATAACTTAATAACTAGTTATCAAGATATTTTATTATCTTTTTTGTATTTGCAGACATTGGGCTGTATAGCCAGCAATAACAGCAGAAAATATTAAGATAATAAGATATCTTAATATTTTAATAATAAAATATTTTTTTCCTCCTGCTTTAGGGATTAGCAGTGGCGCGTGTAAGGGAATAAGCCGAACAGATAGTAAAATATTTTGCTATCAAGTTATCTAAATATTAAATTATTTCATTAACAAAATAACTTGATATTTAGATAACTTCTGGTATCCTATGACTAGGTTAATTTTGTTATAAGGAAAGATCATGGGAAAAATCATCGTGATTGCGAACTCAAAAGGGGGTTCTGCGAAAACGACAGCCGCGATTATTCTTGCTTGTGCTTTTATTAGGCAAGCTATTGCGATAGCGTTAATTGATTGTGACCCTAATAAGCACTACATTAATTGGGCAATGTTAGTAGGCGTTTTCGATAACCTAATAGTATCTTCACAGGAAAAGATTATTAGTGATATTAGACGCGCAAAAGACAGTTCAAGTATCGTGATAGTTGATTTAGAGGGTTCAACAAACATGACAATGGCCTATGCGATTTGTAAAGCAGACCTCGTTATTATCCCTTGTCAACCCTCTTCGCTAGATGCGGAAGAGGTTATAAAAGTTAATACTGTGATTGAGGATAGTATGGAGGTTTCAGATAGGTATATTAAAAGGGCAGTTCTCTTTACAAAAACAAGTGAGGCAATTGTTACTAAGCTTGAAAAAAAATTAATAAAGAAATTTTCGGACATAGGGTTAGATATTTTTAAAACAAGGCTTTCAGAGAGACAAGCTTTCAAAAACATTATAGATCAAGGCTGCTTATTACAGAATTTGCCAGCAGAGAGCAGTAGAGAAAGAGTGGCCAAAAATAAAGCAGTTGATATTGCTAATGCGTTTGCAGAAGAGGTACTTGAGAAAATATTGAATACGGAGAAATCTAATGAGCAAAGAAAACATAGCAGAGAAGAAACCGAATCTATTTGAGCAAATCAAACAACAAGAACAGAACAGTGTTCCTTCTCGTATTGATTCACTTAAAGAAAGCGATTCTGATGAATCAGAACAACGGGCAATAAGAAGCATTGCAGCGAAGAGGGGGTTTACTGAAAGGGAAAAGGGTAAGAAAAAGACCAGTTATACTGATCAATATAATGTTCGTTGCCGAAAAGGGATGAGCGAGCTTGTTAACGACATCTCTTACGCCTTAAAGTCTCAAAAACAAAAAGTCTTTGAGCGGGCCATACTCGCTTTATTAGAAAAGAATGATTTAATAGAACTTATTGATAAATATAATAGAATTTTGAAGAATTAAGCTTATTTTTCAAGTTCAGCACTATCGCTTCATTAGAAGTAGGGGGTAGGGTGAGTGCAAAAAAAAGACTTAGTGCGGAACCGTTTGCCACTTCAGAAAACGGTTCTTGTCGTTGATGATGTTGATTATATTAGAAGACCTATTAAATGGCTTATAGAGGGTATAGGAAAAGGGCAATATGAAGCTGTTACCGCGAGCAATGCAATGGAAGCAGTTGAAGAGGCAAGAAACCAGAAATTTCATTTGATACTTGTAGATTGGGGATTGCCAGATCATCATGGTGATTGGCTTATTAATGAAATTAGAAATGATACGCTATCAGAAAACCGTAATACAGTCATACTTGTCCAAACCGCCAATATTGAAATCTGCCAGAATGAATGTTTAGGGGCTGGCGCTAATTATGTCTATAGCAAAACTGAGATGTTGTGTAAGGGAAGATTTTCAGAGATATTACAGAAATGGTTATATACCCCATACGCATTTTTAGATAATATGCCTTTTCGCTCAACGACTACCGCTGACAAAATAAATATCTTTCTACATCAATAATTATTACTATTTTTTATGATACCCTTTTTCTCTAAGAAAAATAGAAAAGCTTTTAGTCGGAGGTGAGATAGATAGGTTAAGTAGGGTAGGATAAAATAACTTTGTAAATAAATTATTACAAATTAATAATAGCGCTTTTTTTAATTGAAATAAATGCACAAAGTATTCTTTTGTGCTAATATTCCTTCCATTAATAATGGATAAACCAATATGGAGGTTTTTTATGAATACATTTGTAACTGAGGGGACTTCTTTTAAAAATAAGAACTTCTCTGAAATAGAGTCAAAAAAAAATTTCTTTACTAATTTGATAAGCATATGCGAAAGAATGTCAGAGACTCATAGAAATATGATTTCATTGGGGGAGAGAAACACTCTTATATCATTGAGTCTTGAGTCTGATATTCGTAGAGCTGCAAAAAAAACAATAAAGAAAATTAAAGATGGTTCATTAAATGATGAGGATATCTCTAAAACAGCTAGTGAACTAATTAACTCTGTTTCGGGAAAAAGATACTACATTGTGAAAAAAAATAGAGAAGAGCACGTTTCTTCATTGATTAATCAACTGAATGAACTAATTGTTTTTTTTCAGGAAAACAGTACCTTTTTTATGAGTAAAAAATTTTTTCGTCCACTGGATTACTTTTATGATATATTGGAGTACTTATCTGAATATAATGGAGGAAATAGAGAAGCAGATAAGATTATTTTTTTAAGCGGTAAATTAATAAAAGATATAAAAAACTATATTAGCGAACATTGTTACAATTGTTAAAACATGTGGTATATTAGGGTAGGAAAAATGCTCTATCTTTCGATAGTTTTGAAGAAAGAAGTGCGTAAAGTAGATTATTATATCTTGTATTAATAGGGTGAAGTAATAACAATAAACACTATTATAGTGGTGTGTATAGGGTATATGCTGTATTAGAGCGACTCCTGTAATTGCATATATCCTATCACATTATCTCTCAATATGTTAAGATTCTGCTATCTGTGCTCCGCCAATACAGAGCGGGCTTGTTAAAAACTATATTCTTTATAGTTCTGTTCTTGCATAGTGCATTGTTCAGGCAGTTCATGGTTTCGTAAGTAATTTTATTGTTATGATAGAATACTGCTTTTTCTAAGGTAGTATTTCTAGTTAACATGTCAATAAAGTAAATTGCTCCTATATCAGTAATATTATTATCGTCTAAATATATCTCTGTTAGATGTTTATTTGTTTCTAGTGAGTCTGAGATAGCCATAACTCCTTTATCGCCAATGTAGTTTGTTGCCAGCATTAGTGTTTTAATTGTTTTATTGTGTTTTAGAAGTTGTGCAATACGTATTGCTTCATCATTTCCTATTCCTAAAACACAAAATTGTATATGGCTGTCTGTATTAATCCCTTCTTCTATCCGTGTGATTTCATTGTATACATTATCCCTGTAAATATCCATGACTCCTCCATTTATTTTAAGTCTTATCCTATAATCAAAATTGAAATGTTTAAATATAACAAACAAAAAATAAATTTTAAGGATAATATAAAAAATTGCAACAGTTAAAAACCATTTTTTAAATTTTTAACGAGAGTTATTGAATCATAAAGTAGCTATGGTAATTCATTCAACATAATTCTATTATGGTAACTGCTATGGCGTACAATTCAGTGGACGTTGTAGAGGCATTACAGTTCATATTTTTATGCTAATTGGGCTTAAAGAGACTGTTGGGTTAACGAAAGTGAAAAGAAGATGCCGAATTGTTAATGCTATGGAGTCAACCAGTGAATTATATCTAGCAATCGCTAATATATACTATTTCTTACAGAAAATTTCAATATTTATGATTTTTAATTATCATGCCATGATATATTGTTCGTTCGGAATTGACAATCATTATTTGGTTATCGGTTAGATGCCAGCTTTTAAAAATTGTTGTTATATAGGTAGGTTGTCAATTCCTTAACTTACTTCTTTAATTTTTTTATAAACATGAAATGTGATATGGTAAATATGCTGGCAATCTTTTAGCTCCTTGAATTTTTTCCCAAAACAAGAGATGGCCAGCATTAATTATATTGTTAAACTAAGCGATAAAGACTTTTTTAGCAACATCTTCTTTTCTACACTAATAGGATTATCTGATAAAGATAGCTCTTTTAATACCTCATTGTCCTTTAAAGCATTAATAATATGATCAACACTTGTGTTCGTAATGCCACAATTATTTAAATACAGCTTTTCTAGTGTTCTATTTCTATGCAGATACTCAAAGAACAGTTCATAACATTTTTGACTTTCTACTTTAATGTTTCCAAGTTCTAAGCATTTTAAGTGGCTATTATTCTCCACGGTGCCAGCAAGACCCTCGATTGTTTTATCAGATAATTTCTCGTTATTATGTAAGCAAATAACCTTTAACTTATTATCATTTGCCAACGAGTTTGATAGATAAACACCTCCATTGTTTGTAATCTCATTATAGTCTAAGAATAATCTAGTAATGGCGTTATCCTCTTTTATTAAATCCGAGATTAAAATTGCCCCATCATCAGAAATATGGTTATCAGATAGAATAATATCATTAATACCTTTGCTTTTTTTTAATAACCTGCACAGTACATTGATACTGTTATCATTAATTTGTTTTCTTG
>JANQHY010000165.1 GCA_028282395.1 Gammaproteobacteria bacterium | reverse complement strand
CGCTCTCAACACCACGAATTATATACGTTCTAATAGCTTAATCCATGGATGAAATTAATTTGACGACACCCTCTAAGCCATGGTTTGAAAAAATGCATGATAGTGCGTGGTATGAATTTTTTTACTACATACTTCATTATGCGTGGAAACACAGTGAGTACTGGCGAGGAAGAATCACCTGGAATTTAATATTTTCTATTATTGCAGATGATCGCTTCATAAAATCCAGCGCCTATATTAACGATACGGCAAGGACATTGTTGGCTATTGGTTCAGGACAACACCCCGGGTTTGCTCCGGCAATCAATAATATTTCAGGGCCAATCGAAGGCATTCAAAACGTTTATAAAAATATTTATGGTCTTAACAAATACCCTCCTGTTGTTGTCCATCTTGAACGCTTCAACATGAAAGATACCGCTAACAGACCCGTTTACTACCCATTGCAATATCCTACTGCTATTGAGTTAGGTAAGAAAAATCGAGTTCGAGATAGCTTAATCACTGACTTACACGAAATTCGCTCCGCATTAATCCAATACAAACGCGATATTATGTCTGACAAATTCAATATTACCGGTACCGCATTAGAAAAATTATTTCATGTAGTTGAATATAGTTATTTCCATAATAATGTTGATTTACACACGGGCATGCAAAATAGCAGTATGATGGCAAAAGAAGATCCCCATCTTTTACAACTAGTTAATGATGAATCATATGGTGTTTTCCCTGAAATGTGCTCATTCGTTAAAGGATGTATAAGAATTTCACGAAAAATCGACATTTAACTGCTATTTTTTATGGTAGAGTTAAGGTCATATAAACCTTTGCAGATTGTGATATTTTGATGAAGCCAAAGAATTTTGCCAACAATAAACGCATCCGAACAGGTTTAACCGGTGAAAAGGTCCTTGATACAAAAATATCTTTTTTTGACTACCCTCATTTTTATGTGCATGGCTATCCTTTTATTGAGCTTATCGAAAATGCATCGTACATTGAAGTTGTCGGCCTACTACTTGATGGCGAGCTCCCCTCAGATTCACAACAAGCCACGCTTAATCAGCAGCTAAATACCTTTTATCTCGAACACTTACCTGCCAATATTATTAAATTAATAAAAACGGCATTAACCAATAACAACACAAGCGATGTGATTATTGCCTGTATGGCCCTCCTGGGCGGACAGCTATATCACCATCTTGCTAACATACGCGACCAAGCATTATATTTAATTGCTACTTTCTCAAAAATCTTCAGTACTATTCTTCAGCAAAAAAACCCTATAAAGCACAACCAAACTGCAAGCGAGGACTGCTTTATAAAAAATTTTATGATCAATAGCTTTGGTGAACTTGAAACAGAAAAATACCAAATACTATCTAAATTATTTGTACTGGCATGTGAAGGCAACCTAAACACATCATCATTTGCCGCCAGAGTGGCAACATCGGCCAAATCCAATTTACATTGCGCACTGATTGCCGGAATGGCAACATGGATTGGCTCAAGACATGGTGGCGCCTCAGCTAGTGCCTATCGTGATATGTCCAATCTGATAACAAATAAATCAACCGTTAAAGAGTATTATTCAAATAAGCTAAAGAATGGTGAGATACTCTTTGGCTTCGGACACAGGATATTTAAAGATGGAAAAGATGAGCGTATAAAAATAACAAAAGCCTTAGCAGAGCAAGCATTCTACCTCTATGGCGGCCAAACGTTTCCTGTCGCCATAGAGGCCGAAACTTATCTTAAAACAAAAAAAATCTATCCAAACCCTGAACTATACATTGCCAGTATACTCGAGTCATGTGGATTTGAAGCCGATCAAATGCCATGGGCTATCTTTATGGGTAGAATTATTGGAATGTTGGCCCATATAATCGAAGAGCAAGGTCCCTTACGAGTATTGTTTTCGCCATCGGCAGAGTATAGGGGAGCACCTATTCGTCACTACCCACAAAAATACTGACCAACCTCTTTCAACCCATTCGACCTCTGCCTATAGACTCATCTAAACCTGCATCTGCACTTTGTCCAGCCTGTTGCCTAAACACCACCAATGCATCATCACCGGTTGCAGCTCCCGGAGCACCCGGCGACACACCATCTAACAATGCCTCCGCTGATATAGCAGGCTCACGATCACGACTAACTTGATGACACCACCATATTTCTCCAAAAACAGCACATGCAGCCAATCCCAACATTGCACCAAGATTGACCCCCAAAAAACCCTCGTCTAATCCAAAACCTAAAGCATAAGCCAAGCCCAATCCTATACAAATAAAAGCAGCCATCATTGTTGTAGGGATACAAGTAGAATTAACGCCCCTTAAACGCCCATTTGCAATTGCCTTAAGCATGTCAAATAAAACTGTTGCGGCAACAACAAGCGGTAACCCTTCCTGCGTTAAAAGCTCCATTACTTCTTGACTGTCTGTATTGTGTGGGTCGATAAAAGGCGACATCAATACTCGTGGTGCAAATATTGAAAACCCGGTAAACACAAGTGGTAAGATTAATCCCAATGCGTCAGATACAATCCCCGCTCTAAACAAAAAGGGCCGATTATTTTTATTACGCGCCACAATGATTTGCGTTCCTGACGCAATTCCCAAAGCAATAACAGCAAATAAATTACGCCACTGCGTTATTGGTAAAAATGCTTCTAAAGCCGGCCCACCAAGCCTGCCAGCGAACCAAATACCCAGACAAAATGTAGACAATGCGTCAATGAAGTAGGCAGCGCCGACTTGTGACCCTTTATACAACAAATATAAAGTTGAATTTAAAACCCCACTTTGTTGAGACAGTAAGTTATAGCCATCAAAGTTGCCGCGAAAAATGTGAGAATATAAAATAAATCCATGCAGCAATAAAAAATTAGTAAAAATGCGAGCATTAATAGCCCACCCTGTTGCTGCCATACCCTGTTCAGGGTCTTGAGTAATGAGTACAATCGAAGTCAAACTGCTTACACATAAACCTATAAAATTAATAGCGGCAGGCAACCTCAAGTGGGAAGTAGCAATACAAAATCGTTCCGTCACACTTTGCAAGGCTAATATTGGCATACCCCACATTAAAGCACTAAAGTATTCCTCCACCCTCGTCAAAGTTTCAGCATCACTGACAAAAGCCCCAATAACGGCTTGTGATAACCCCATAAAAATAAGCGGAGGAATTGTCAAAACTTCATTCATTAACCAGCCTGCGTGCACTTCCCTGACTACAGCATCACTCTGCTCTCCCGCCACCAAAGGACTTATAGTTGTACCTAACATAGCGACCGGCGTGCTAAATAAAGAGCTCAGCACAAATTGATACGTGAAGGCAACTGTCGCTGCAGCCCGATTGGCCCTTCCACTCTGCGACAATAAAACGGCAGGAATTAGCTGGCTCAATCGCTTCATTGCGCGAATTGAAGTAACAGAACAGCTATAGTAAATAACCGCGCAAGCACCTTCGCTCTCATGGCCTGCATCAGATTCGTCACTTTCGCCTCTAGCTACCGGCACAGCGATTCCTTAGAGTTACTGATATTAAGCGCATTATATAACTTCCTATGGCTAGCATACAATGAAAGAGTATTTAACAATCAAATCATATCATTCATGGTGATTTCATATTTACACAGACATATAAAAAATGATATTTCATAGATAGCCCATTCAAATAAATCAATATTATCCTTATGCCTAAAAATAATCACATCATTTCACTTGCCTGTTTTTTTGTGATTTATGCCTATTCTTCACTTTATCTGGGCTTACCAGCATACCCTATGCTACAAGCGTATTTTCATACGAGTGTTCATCATATCAAATTCTCACTGACTTTATTTTTATTAGGCTACGCATGCTCACAGTTTGTATGGGGTGCATTATCTGACAGATATGGCAGGAAGAAGATTATTATCCTTGCCTTATCCATCGCTATTTTTGGCAGTATCATTACCGCCCTTGCTAAATCGGTTTGTTTGTTTTTTGCAGGCAGATTGATTGAATCGCTTGGCGCCGGCTTTAGCATGGTAATGGTCAGAGCCACACTGGCTGACGTTTTAGAGAAAAATCAACTGCGAGTTATGATGACATACTTAGTTGCGATTGCAGCGATAATGCCATCAATTGCCCCTATTATTGGCGGCCAAATACTACACTGGCTTAACTGGCAGTCTATCTACTTATTTTCTGCTGTGTTAGGAATATTACTGCTCACAGCTATATGCTTTTACTTAGAGGAAACCCATACGAGACTTTATGATAATAAAGCTGAAAGCACAAAGCCTGTTCGAGCAATTTACGTCTATATGCAACTATTTAGACAATTGAGCTTTCTGAGGTATTTTTTATCATTCTGTTTTATTCTGTCGGGGCTGATTTCATTTTATGCTATGGCCCCCTATATATTCATTGTCGACCTTGGGATTTTGCCCCACTTTTATGGCTACTTGCTCATTATCATTAGCACTTCATATTTCTCGGGTTCGTTTCTCGCTCGGTTCTTAGCAAACAAATTCAACACCAATAGAGTATTCTACTTAGGATATTGTTTGATAATACCGGCTTGCTTAGTATTTATTTTATTAACCATCATTTATACCCCAAACACCCTTACCATTATTGCCCCGATGAGTATTTATGCCATAGGTTGTGGCTTGATAAGCCCTACTGCAAACGCATGTGCTTTATCAGCACTCGAAGAAAATCGTGGTTGTGCTGCTGCTTTACTTGGTGGTGGTGTAATCGCTTTTTCCGGCATATGGGTTGGCCTATTGGCTATTTTGCCCGTAACCGGCACACTACCTTTAGCCGTTGTTATTTGCTTTTTAGGTATAGGTAGCCTGACGACCTTCCTTATGTTCCATCGGACAGAATCCGATACAATTGCACAGTGAATTTAGATCAAAGGTCATACCCTTAAATCAGCCAAACATTGATAAGGTCCTATACATCAAACCGTACTAACGCTACAGGCCAAGATAACCAATTGAATTTTGGACTATTTATCGTATGATAGACTGTGAAGCTTGGGGAGATAATATGGATAAGTTTGCATCTATTGATGATGCGTCCTATGGTTATGAAATTAAACCATGGGGTGCCATCAAAGAAGCAGCATTGGCGCTGAACCCGTTTATCGCACGAGAGATCAATTCCGTCCGCGGTGTTGATGAGTTTCCCGTTATTGTTGCACGCTACAGCTTTGGCAGTCAGATTGTTAAAAACGGTCATTTCCACCTGCAACAGCAAGCACGTTGTCTACCCTAAGATCACCCGGCTATTAGCAATGAGGTTCGTGAGCTACTAGACTA
>JANQHY010000148.1 GCA_028282395.1 Gammaproteobacteria bacterium | reverse complement strand
TTACGATAGCATCAAAGTCGGGCATCTAATTACTCCTTGTTTTTTTAACACAAACTTAGAGTAACCCCTTTCAGGGTTAGATGCCCCTTTTAATGGGGGAGAGCCTTCCAACTTCACGCAATTTTTTATTCTTTTCAATTTAGCCATTTCAGCTCCAACTTTTTAACATGGGGAAACCCTAACCACCCCAACATAAGATGTCAATATTTTTAGCATTTAATTTGACAATATTGTTTACATACCGTAAACTAAAATCGGTTAAAGGAGATTAAACACATGCTTTCACAATTTATTGAGCAGTTACGCAAGAAACATAAACTAACGCAGGAATACCTTGCCAACCACCTTGGTATTTCACGCCCTACTTATATACAAATTGAACGCGGCGAACGTGAACTTACCATATCTGAAGCAACGAAGTTAGCCAACCTTTTTAACCTCACCAGAGAGCAATTATTGGATTGTATTGAACCTAATGTCTCAATCACCGTGACTGAAAGCAAACCAAAGAAAAGTGAAAGCGATATCAGGATTAGCATTCCTCAAGAAAATCTGGACAAGTTCAAACAGGTTATGCTTCATATCCTCAAGAAGGTGGGTGGCAAGCCAAATATCGGCATGACCGCTTTATATAAATTATTGTATTTCATCGACTTTGACTACTACGAAAAATATGAAGAACAATTGATGGGTTTGAAATTTATCAAAAATCATTATGGGCCAACTCCCGTGATCTTCAAAAATATTATGCAAGAAATGATTCAACAAAATCTGATTGAGTCCATCAAAAGCAAATACTACCAACATGAACAGAAGAAATATCTTATTAATCCAAAAGTTGAGCCTGACCTTAGTATCCTTAATGGTCGCGAAATAGAGCACATTGACTGGGAATTACAGCGCTTGTCTGATTGGAATGCCTCAACGCTATCAGACTTTTCTCACAAAGACGTGCCATGGATCAGTGCAAACCAAGGTGAAGAGCTAGATTATGAGGCGGTGTTTTACCGTACTGAAGAAACCTCAGTAAGAGAATACCGCGATGACGAAATCGATCAAGTATGACGAAACTCCAGCGTTTCAAAAAGACTTTAAAAAGCTACAGAAAAAGTTCAGGACTCTCTCAGATGATCTCAACACTGTAAAAAAGAACGCTATTGAATTACTCCATATCAAAGGTCTGGATAACGGAAGCATAGTGCTGATTCCAGGGCATGAGCATGACATCGTCACCACACACAAAATACGTAAATTTGCGTGTAAGGCTCTAAAAGGAAAAGGTGTTAATAGTGGCATTCGTATTACGTATGCGTTCAATCCTTCAATACCCTCTGTCACCTTCATCGAAATGTACTTCAAAGCTGATCAAACCAATGAAAGCAAAGGCCGAATTGATAGTTTTCTTAAAGATTTACCAGGTTAATTGATAAACCTGCTCTGACAATATCTTTATTGGATAATGGTTTAACTTACTTCCATGTAATAATGGCCCATCATAATCTCGTTTGATTCCAGCACCATGATACAGTTTCTCCACCTCATTCTGAGGCACACTGTAAGGTGGCCCAATAACTTCAGGATACTCATAGGTGTAGGCAATTAATAACCCTTGTGCATTCGCAGCCAACCACGCAACAATTTTTTTAGCATACTGTGCACGCCTCGACACAAGCAAGGCAACCAATGCAGCACGATCATAATAGCCATCACATGGCATAATAAGCGCATCTAGCATCTCAAACAGATCACCCTGATAAATAGTCACTTGAGGGGCATGATAGATTGTTACTTTCTCTTGATACTCGCATCGGAAACCAAGGTTGTTTTCCTCAAAAAATGCCTTCACTGCCTCCTCACATAGCTCAATACCAATCACATGATATCCCTGCTGCATAAGCCATAACATATCATTACTCTTACCACACAGCGGTACGAGCACACGCGCAAACGGCGGCAATTCCAGTTTAGGAAAGAAACGTGCTAGATGTTGATTGGTTGCTTTATGATGAAAACCAATATCTTGCACAGCCCACTTATTGAACCAATAGTCATTATCTGTCAATACGTTAACCTTGAAACCAACAAAGCAACCTCCATCCTATTTAAATAACGCCACCCCTACAATGAAGCACATTATTCTCGCGGGAAATTTGCGGGATTAGGTAGGACATTGTGAACCACCGTAGGTCATTTTAGTCAAATTTGCCAACTGACATTCCTGGTTTATATTGTGCTTAAAGCCCTTTAAATATAAAGCATCCAGAGGTTTTTACAATCTTAAGCATGAGCTTTGTAGTTCAACTTAAAATCCCTCGGGACTTAACTCCCGTGCCGGTTCGAGTCCGGCCCCGGCACCATTTCATAAGGCTTTCAGTCGATATCAACAATTCCAACTTCACGCAAAAAATGTTTTAGAACAATCAAACACAAAACATCAATTTCTGACCTCACCATCTTCGTCATTTTATACCGACCTTCTTTCCGAACTTATAGCACCCGATGTCCGGGTTATGTCCGGGTCGATCTTTTGCTTCAGGATGATAATGCTTTTGAGTCTCAGCTTTTGGTGCTAGTGACGCATAGGCGACACTCTGGTAACAGGTGCCTCCTGCAGCTTTACCAGATAACTCCCAAACCGTTTCACCATGATCGCTTTCAAACTTAGGTGATGTATTTCTTGTTTTGCAGTGCATGGGTCTATCTTCATTTTCCTATAGGGATTTGGTCATTTTATACCGAACAGGCTTGCCATAACCAATTAAATCAATTCTCTCCCCCTTCTGGTAGCCATGACTCTCGTATAGCTTTATTGCAACGCTATTGTTTATAAAAACCCCCAACGAAATGGTCTTACAGCTACATTCACGTGCCATTTGCTCAACTTTTTGCAAACACCATTTTGCTAGCCCCTTACAGCGCTGGTCCTCATTAATATAAATAAAAGCTAAATGCATCGTTGGCGCAGGTATCTCGCTATGGAAGTACCACAAAATACCTGCTGCATTCTGATTACCACTATCAACCTGAAAAA